>CAZIEQ010000163.1:0-5991 GCA_964538725.1 uncultured Acidimicrobiia bacterium
ACGAGCGCACGCCGCGGGCGGTAGCGCGAGGTGGCACATGGCTGTGCACCGCGGGCTCGCGGGGGCGTGGCGCGCCGATGCCGTCCCCGTATTCGGGGACGGCACCTCGCAACGGGATTACACATATGTGGGCGACGTCGTCGCCGCCATCCTCGCCTCCGTCGAGTTGCCGTCTGGGACGGTGGCGAACGTTGCCGGGGGAAATGTCGCATCGATCAACGACGTGCTCGGGTTCATCGGTGACATCCTCGGCAAGTCCGTGGCCGTCGAACGGCTTCCGAGGCCGCCCGGCGATCCGGCACGGACCGGAGGTGACACCGCCTTGCTTCGTGCGGCCGGTTGGAAGCCGCGCTGGGCACTACGTGACGGCGTGGCCGCCGAGATCGAATGGCTACAACAGCTTCTGCTCAAAGAAACAGCACCCTGAACCGCAGGCTCCCCATGAGTCGCCCCCAGCGGTAGGCGGCGTGGTGCAGCCACTTGCCTCTCTTCTCCTCGGCCCGGAACCAGTCGATGCAATGGAAGGCGATCCAGGCCCAGTCCACCAGTGCTGTCTTCAGGCTGGGACGGCCGAGGCCGTTACCACGGAATGCAGCGTACAGCTGCGGCTCGGCCCGCCCGTAGCGGTAGAACTGCCGGCGGAGGGTGCGCAATCCGGGGCGGTGACGGTATTCCATCACTGCATCGGGGACATGGCACAGGTCGTGACCGGCGAGTTGTGCCCTCCAGAAGAACTCGACGTCGGCGCCGCCCCTCGCATAGGACTCGTCGAAACCTTCGAGCGCATCGAGAACGTCGGCGCGCACACCGCAGTTGGCGCCGACTGCGAAGGGGAGGAAGTCGAGTGCCACCGGCAAGGTCTGCTGCGATGTGGGCGGCCGCCATGCTCGAGTGGTTTCGTCGTTGAGTGCCGCCTCGTCGAGGGCACCCCCGATGAGGGCGCAGCGGGCAGCGGCCTGAGCCATGGCCTGCAACCATCCCTCTTGTGCGACGTCGTCCACGTCGCAGAAGATGATGTAGTCGCCCCGAGCGGCAGCCGCTCCCGCATTGCGGGCGTAGTTGATGCCTTGTCTTTCGGCAGCTTCGACCACTCTCAGCGGCAGCCGGTCGGCCCAGCGCCGGGCCAGGTCGGCGCTGCCATCCGTTGAGCGGTTGTCGACCAGGACCAGCTCCCAGCCGCCCTGGAACGTCTGTGATGCCAGCGCCTCGAGCTGTGCAGGCAGGGTCTCCGCCCCGTTGTAACACGGCATCACCACGCTGATGAGCTGCGGTGGCTGTTGGAAGGGCGGCACCGTGTTGTGGGTGGTGTCGTTCATGAAGCCTGCGAGACCTCGCCGGGCGGCCCAGCAGTATAGGAAGGCCCGCCCGCCTCGCTGGGACGGATGCAGAGACGGCCGCCTTGGAAGGAGAAGCGCTGCGGTGCCGTTAGCCTTGAAGCCATGTCGACCCATCCGATCCTATCGACGCGTCCCGTGTTCGTCGTCGGCATGGGCCGGTCGGGCACCACGCTGCTGCGTTCACTCATTTCGATGCATCCGCTGCTGCAACTGGCTCCGGAGACCCATTTCCTCAGCTACTGGATGTGGCGCTACCGGGGTGCGGACCTGAGCAAGGAGGACGAGTTCGATGCCTTCTGGTCGGCATTCACCGGCCATGAGCGGTTCGCCCTTCTCGAGCTCGACGCCGATGAGGTGCGACGGCGGATACTCGGTGAAGGGACACCGAGCTTCAAGTCGATCTTCACGACGCTGCTCGTGTCCCATGCCCGCGGTCACGGCAAGCCGGGCTGGGGGGAGAAGACACCCAACCACTTCCAACATATCGACCAGCTCTTCGAGTGGTATCCGGAGGCGCGCATAGTGTTCAGCATTCGCGACCCGCGGGGCGTGGTGGCTTCGTGGCTGCGGCTGGAGCGTCGCTGGACGCAGCGGCCCATCGACGAGATCGCCGCATCGTGGCGGGAGAGCATCTACGAGGCGGACCGGTGGACGGGAGACCGGCGCGTCAGGATCGTCCGCTATGAGGATCTGCTGCGCGATGCCGATGGGGAGCTGCGGTCTCTGTTCGACTTCGTCGGAGTCGACTTTCCCGCCGCCGAGTTCGCCGCCCGCGACCGGGTGGCCGCCGAAGCGGGGGCGCGCCCCGACCCCGACGGTGTCGTCAACGCGGAGGCGACTGACAGGTGGCGGGAGACGCTGACTCCTGAGCAGATCGCCGCCGCCGAGCGCCGGGTCGGTCATGAGATGCTCCGCCACGGCTACGAACCCGACTCGGAGGTGCCGTCCTTTGCAGGGCTGCGCTCCGCCGCCAAACGCCGTTTGTACTTTCTGAGGCGTACCCGCCATGCGATGCGTCGTGCCTCCTCCTCCCCGCCGACGTGACACACGCCACCTCACCGCCGGGCGCTGTGCCGTTGCCGGCTGAATCCGGGTGTGCGGGGGGGCAGGATGCGCGCCGCCGGCTGAGCTGATCCAAACGGGCTCTCGACCGGTTGCCGTCTTCATGCAGCGCGACTCCCTACCCTGCCGCGCAAGTGATAAGCGTCGTGATACCCGCCTACAACGCGGCGGCGACGATCGGCAGCCAACTCGAGGCGTTGCACAGCCAATCCTGTGAGGGGCAGCGGGAGGTGATCGTGGCCGACAACGGTTCCACCGATGGCACCGTTGCCGTCGTCGAGTCGTGGCGCGACCGCATCCCCGCCCTGCGTGTCGTCGACGCTTCTGCACGCCGCGGTGCCGCCGCGGCGCGCAACATCGGCGCCGCTGCCGCTGCCGGGGAGTTGCTCGCCTTTTGTGACGCCGACGATACGGTGGCGCCGGGCTGGCTGGACGCATGCGCCGCGGCGCTCAGTGAGCATTCGTTCATCGCCGGCGCCATGGACCACGATTCGATGAATCCCGGCGCGGCGGTGCGCTGGCATGTGCATTCGCATGTCACCGCGGCCCCCCAGGCTTTGAGATTCAAGCCGTATGCGCTGAGTTCCAACATGGCGGTGCGGCGGGCCGCCTTCGAAGAGGTGGGCGGCTTCCCCGAAGATCTCGGCGCGGCGGGTGAGGACGTGGCCATCTCATGGGAGCTGCAGCTCGCCGGTCACGACCTCCACTTCGCTCCTGGCGCGGTCGTCGCTTACCGGCATCGGTCGTCGCTCGCCGATCTGTGGCGGCAGTACCGTGCATACGGCTACGCCGACCCGGTGCTCTATGCCCGCTACCGCTCCTACGGCGTCCCCCGCCTAGGAGCGCTGAGGGCGCTGCGCGCCTATCTGCTGCTGCTTGTTCGCTTGCCTCGCCTGCTGCGGGCGGAGACTCGCGGTTCTTGGGTCGCCGAGGCCGCCAAGCGGTGGGGACGGCTGGTTGGGTCGATGCGCCAGCGGGTGCTGTACCTGTAGGCGCTCTCAGGATCCGGTGAGCGCCGTCACCCAGGAGAGAAAACCGGCCTTGAAGGGGTCACCGGCGGTGTTGTCCCAGTTCACCGGCATCGCCTGATAGCCGCGGCGATAGTCGTTGCAGCCTTTCCAGTGCAGTCCCCAACCGACCCCGAGGGCGATGGTGGGATCGCCTTTAGCAGCCACCGCGGCGATGGTCCGCTGCGGGCACGTTCCCGTCTCGGTGTGGTTGTCTTCGTTCCACACGATCGGTTTGGCAGTCCGCCGCCGAATTGCCTGGATGTAGGAAGCCTGCGTGCTCATGTCGATCCCGTTGCCGTGCCACAGCACGAAGTCGGCCTGTTCGAAATAGGCGTTGGGGACGGTGGCGGGGTCGGTTGCAGCCGACATGGACGCCGACACCGCCAAGACGTGGCCCGGATAGTTGGCCGCCGCATAGGCGTGCATATGACGCATCACCTCGTGCACCCGGGCGATGGTGAGGATGTCGTGGGCATATCCCGATGGAGGTCCCGATGCCCGCGGGGATGCTTCGTTGGCGACATCGAAGATGACGTTGTAATAGTCGTTCTCTTTCCATAGGAAGTCGATGACGGCGTCGGTGGCGGCGAGCACCGCGGACTGGTCGGCAAGCTCGTCTGACTGGTGCTTGTAGAACAGGTTGAGGATGACGACCATGCCGAGTCGGTCGGCTTCGTCGAGCACGGTCGTCAGTCGGTCCTTCCAAGCGGCCTTTAGCGAACCGTCGGCCCGAAATGCAGACACCACCTCGGACCGGTCTGCGCTGGTGGGCCCACCGCCGGCGTTGTCGTCGGCGTTGGGGTTGCCGCCTTGCAGCGACAGGGTGAACGCGTCGAGGCCGGCCCGGGCCCAGTCGCCCATCGCGGCGACGAACTCTGTGACGTTGCGCTCAACCGAGGCGGACGTCCACGTCCCCGAGCCCTGTCCACTGGGATATGCCCAGCGGTCGCGGGTGGCCGGATTCTCGTCGTCGAAGATCCCCTGAACCGTGCGCAGGTTGACCAGGAGCCCTTCAGCAGCGGTTCCGGGGTTGGTCGGTAGACCGTTGACGTAGAAGCCGCCGGACCGGATGGTGACCGCGGTGGCCGACGCCGGCGGCAGAGGTGCCTGATAACCGAGGGTGACGAGGGTCCGCCACAGCAGGCTCGCCATTGCGGCCCGCGTCAGCGGATCCTGGGGACAGAACTTGGTGTTGGCCGGTGGGTTGCAGCCGTGGGTGATGTTGGCGGCGGCCAGGCTCTCGATGTCCGCTTCGAAAGTGGAGTTGTCGTCGTCGACGAACGGGTTCCCGGCACCGGCGGCGGGAAGGTTGTAGGCGCGCACCAGGAACGCCGCCATCTGCTCCCGGGTGATCTCTTCTGCAGGGCAGAAGGCGTCGTTGGCCGGTGGGTTGCAACCGCGAGTGATTCCGGCTGCAGCCACCGCGTTGATATCTCGTTCGAACACCGAATCGGAGTCGTCGGCGAAGTAGTCGACGCCGGGAACTGGAAGCTGTAATGCGCGGCGCAGGATCGCCGCCATCTGGCCCCGGGTGAGCGGGTCGCGGGGGCAGTAACGGTCGTTGGCAGGCGGGTTGCAGCCGCGCACGATGTCGAGAGCCGCCAAAGCTTCGATGGCGGGCTCGTGGACGCTGGCGTCGTCATCGACGAAGGTTCCCGAGGATGATGCGAATGCCGGCACCATCAGTCCCATCACCGTCGCCAGCACGATTGCCGCTGCGCCTCGGCGGGGATGAACTCCTGCCGACTTCACCGGTTCCCTCCCCAAATCACACCTGCAGCTTCTGCGGCCGTCCCTCAAGGGATCCTCAAGGGCATGTCAAGGAATGCTTTGGATACCTACCCGACACCTGTGCCGGATATCGGCGGGAACTTCGCCAGCCTTGAGACGGTAAACACGTAGAGTGGCTGCGGGTGAGAAGGTTTCGGCAGAAGGAGCGACGCCGCAGTGGTGGCCGCGCCGGGTGGGCGGTCGCTGCAATGCTCTTCGCCGCCACGGCGTGCAGTGGGACGGAGACGGTGGACACGACTGTTACCACGATGCCACCTCCGCCGGTGGTGACGACCGTCCCTTCCTCGTCGACGACGGCCACCAGGGCGATGCCGTCGACCACGTCAACGACGATGGTGACGACCACCACCGAGGCGGATGGGGAAAGAGCGGTGGAGGAGATCCGCGGGCTCCTCTACACCGACCGTCAGCAGCTCGACGTGTTTGTCCCTGAAGGTGGGGCGGATGCCGTCGTCGTGTTGCTCCACGGCCGGGGAGGGGACCGGCAGCGTTTCGAGCGCCAGGCAGGCGACATAGCAGCGGCAGGGGCGCTGGTGTACAACGTGAGCTGGCGTTACCGCCCGCCGCGCTTCATCGTGGGCATCGATGACGTGGCCTGTGCGGTCAGGTATGCCCGTGCTACTGCTTCGGAGTACGGCGGCGACCCGCAGCGGGTGGTCGTCGTCGGGTTCAGTGCCGGGGCGTGGGCCGGCGCCGTCGTCGGTCTGTCGGGAGATCACGAGGCGGGGTCGTGCCTCGTCGAGGAGGGATCTGGGTTCCCCGAAGCTCTGTGCGGAGTGTCCGGGAACTCG
>CAZIEQ010000164.1:0-5958 GCA_964538725.1 uncultured Acidimicrobiia bacterium
CCCCGGGTCGGACTGGCTCGGGCGGCTGCGGCGTCTTCTGCGGTTCCTGTGGTATTCGAACCGGTGCGCATCGAGGATCGTTGGTACGTGGACGGCGGGATCGTCTCGGGAACTCACGCCGACCTGGTGCTGGGCAGCCCGGAGCCGTTGGACCTGTTACTCGTGGTCGCACCCATGGCCGCCGATGTGCCCCGCCCGGGTGCACCCTTCTACGAGACAATGCTCGACCGCGCCGGCAGGTCTGCACTGCGTGTCGAGTTGGAGGCGGTCGCCGCCCGCTGGCCGGCAACCGATGTGGTCATCGTCCGCCCCGACATGCATGTGATGGAGGTGATGCGCCCCAACCCGCTTGCAACCGACGCCGCGGTACCGTCGTTCCTGCGGACATTACGGTCGATGAAGTCGCTGCTTGCGCATCCGACGACATGGGCGACGCTGCAACGGCACCTCACCATCTCATAGGCCTGAGAGGCATCACCTCCGGGGACGCCACCGGATTGAGCCGTCCCGGCCCACCGTCACCCAGTCTCCCGACGAGATGCCGTGGTCGGCGGGAACCACCAGCACCGGGCAGGTGCGGTCGTAGAGCTCCTCGGCGACGACGCAGCCGAGCACGATGATCGGGTCGGGCTCGGCGAGCAGGATTGCCGCCGGTGAGGTCCCGGCGCGTATCGACTCTGCGAGCACACTGGTCGACGACGAGGAGCCGCGGCCCGAGTCCAAGAACAGAACCGTGCCGGTGAGCACTGCGCCGTGCTGGGGGGGGTGAACATCGATCAGCCGCCCGTCGGCCGGGTCCATCCCGCCCCAGAAGCTCAGCGGCTCATCGAGGATGAGGGCGGGGCCGGTGGCGCGACCGGAGAGGAGGTTCGTCGCCTCAATCACCGGGCCACCCGGTGCGGACGATGCGCCCGGCGGTGGCGGACTCGACACAGTCATCCAGCGAGCCGAACGCCACATCGACACCCAAGTTCCCCGGCGCGTAGTAGGCCCACTTCGCGGAATCTGTCATCACCGTTCGAATCTCGGGTTGGAGTATCGGAGTGACGTATGTGCAGGTGTCGGTGACGATGGTGACCCCGGCGTCTTCCATGCAATCGACGACCCTGTGTGCGCTTCTTGCCAGAGAACTCCGCGAGGTGCTGACAAACAGCGGCACTCGAAGGCGGCGGCCGGAAACCAGACCGGCGATTCGCTCCAGCTCGGCGGTGGAGGCGTGCGGAGTCCCAACGGCCACCGCATCGAGCGACGCCGAGCGCACCGTGGTCAGGTCGGCGACGGCATCGCGAAAGTCGGCGGCGGTGACTGTGCACTCTTCGACTGACGCCGTCGCAACCGTCGCCAGGTCCGGCGCTTCGGGGGTGATGCCGACGATGTGAACCAACCCGACACCTCCCGAAGACGCCGCGCCTGCGCCCAGCGCCTTGAGGTCGTCCTCGTCGGGATCGGTGCCGGCGAGACCGCTGATGGCGGCCACCCGAGTCCCGGCGATCCCGCCCACGAGGTGACCCAGAACGGGGTACAGCAGACGGGGTACAGGGTGCGGGATATCCGCAAGATGGACGACAACGGTCGCGGCGCGGTGCTCGTCGAGATGGAGTCCGGCGGCGGGTGCCCGCCCGGTGATGGCGGCACAGATGTCGATGAAGTCCCCGTAGCGGTTGGTGCGTGCTCCAAGCACCGAGTTTGCGAAGACGATGGCATTGGATTCCGCCCAGGCGACATGCTCACCGAAGGCGGGCCGATTCGGCAGCTGGTAGGGGGCGCACGTCCATGTGGGGACACAGCCCATCTCCACATAACACTCCATGAGGTGTCGCGCCGCTTTTGCAGTGGCTTCGTCGCCGCGGTAGAGATCGGGATGGAGAAGGTCGAGGGAGGACACATTGAGAGTGGTCGGCACCGTGACGTGAGCCACCCCCGAAACCAGGCGCTCGGCGAAGTCCAATCCCGCTCGGCCGTGGTACAGGCAACCGTCGATGTGGGCCGATGTGATGTCGAGCAGCCGGGCGGCCCCCATTGTCTCCCCAACGCGGACGAGGACGCGCATGGCAAGCTGCTGTGCAGGCGTGCCCGCGGCCAGCGCCAGGTCACCTTCGCTCAGCTCCACATCTCACTGCTTTCCGGACAGATCGGCCTCTGCGGTTGCCGGCAGCCTACGTTGGGTGCAACCGTCCCACCCTTGCCGGTGTTCTAGTAATGATGCGGCTCACCGATTCTCTGGCAGTAGATCTCGATCGGGCGTTCCCCCGTCTCGTCGACGCCCATGTGGGTCTTCTCTACGCCATCGCGGTGAACACATGTTCCCAGCCGGCGGATGCCGAGGACGCCGTCGCCGAGTCCTTCTACAGGGCGTATCGCGCCTTGCGCGGATACGAGCCTGAGCGGATCAGATCGATACGTCTGCGGGCCTGGTTGGTGACGATCCTGCTCAACGTACGCCGCAACGAAACCCGGCGGCGGCGGCGGCATCCCGAGTCGCCGGTGGCGTACCACGAGGACCGTGCAGGCGCGCCTGCGGCAGAGGATGAAGCACTCAGCCTGTTTCCCGACCCCGCACTGACGGAGGCGCTGCAGCAGATCGCCCCGGCTCCGCGGCGGGCACTGCTGCTGCGCCACGTCGCCGGCATGTCGTATGCCGATATCGCCGAAGTCACCGATCGTCCGGTAGGGACTGTCAAATCGCAGGTGGCACGAACGGCCAACCGCCTGCGTCGCATCCTCGATACCAAGGAGGAGTCATGACACCAACCCACCATCGAGTCACTACCCGGCTGGGGAGGCTCGCCATTCCCGCCCCACCTGGGCTGGTTGTCCGTGTCCTCAGCAACCTCGATCTCGGCGACTACTGCACGACCGTGGACGCTCCGTACGGTCCGGTGTTCGTCGCCTACAGCAAACGAGGTATCTCGATGGCATGCCCCGCCGCCGTGATCGGCGGGGAAGTGGAGCGTTTCGTCGACGACTTCCGGCGCCACTTCCAACGCCCTCTGTTTCCAGGGCGGGCGGATCCAGTGTTGCAGTCCGCGGTGCGGTCGGGAAACACGGCCCGGTTGGCATACGACCTCATCGAGTCGTCTCCGTTCACCCGCAGCGTGCTGCAGGCGACCCTGGACATCCCGTGCGGCGAGGTGCGCACCTACGGCTGGGTAGCCCGCAAGATCGGCAAGAAGGGTGCCGCCCGCGCTGTTGGCTCGGCGCTGAACACCAACCCCATCCCGGTTCTCATTCCCTGCCACCGTGTGGTCAGAAGCGACGGCTCCATCGGCGGATATGCCTACGGCCCCGATGTGAAACTGGCCATGCTGGCGGCCGAAGGGGCACAGCTAGCAGGCGGCGGCGCCGGCAAGGGCAGTCATTGACGATCCTGACGTCGTTGCGAGGCGGCGGTCACTCGTCCCACGATTCCGGTGGATACTCCTGCTCACGGCGGGCTGCCAGCCTGGCGGCATAGGCGGCGGCCTCGCTACGGCGGTTCATGCCCAGCTTGGCCAGCACGTTGGAAACGTAGTTCTTGACGGTCTTCTCGGCGAGGAACATCTTGTCGGCGATCTCACGGTTGGTGAGCCCGGAGGAGAGATGGTCCAACAGCCTGCGCTCCTGAGGTGACAGCCGGGAGAGGAGCGGATCTTCGGGGCCCTCGCCGCGCAGCTTGCGAAACAGCCTGTCGGTCATTGCGCTGTCGAGGAGTGACTCGCCGCGACCGACGCGTCTGATGCTCTCCAGGAGCTCCGTCGTGTCGATCCGTTTCAACACATAACCGGAGGCACCCGCCATGATCGACTCCATCAGGACGTTGTCATCGGCGTACGACGTCAGCATGAGCACACGGACGTCGGGAAATCGCTCTCGAATCTCGCGACATGCCTCCACCCCAGACCCGTCGGGCAAACGCACGTCGAGCACCACCAGATCCGGCTCATCGAAGCCGACGCGGCGTACCGCTTCCCGACAGGTCCCGGCCTCACCGACTACGTCGATGTCGTCCTGGGCTTCGATCACAGCACGCAAGCCCCGGCGTACGACCTCGTGGTCGTCTACCAGAAGCACCCTCATGCCAACTCTCGCTCAGCCACGCCATGAATGTACCCCAATTCGAGTTCGGTACGCTCCCCATACGTGAGCGCCGCCGTCATACCCGTCGACACTCTGATGCGCCTGTGTGAGGGGGCTGCTGCGGTGGCGGGTCAAACCGAGCTACACGACGTTTTGTGGACCACCGTCGACATCGCCGTCGAGCTGACCGGGGCCCGCTACGGAGCGCTCGGCATCGTCGACGAGCACGGTACGGTCACCGAGTTCTTCCATCGCGGGTTGCCGCCGGGAGAGGCCACCGGAATCGGGTCGCCTCCGACCGGAAGAGGGGTGCTGGGATCTATAGCCCGGCGCGGCGAGACCATCCGCACAACCGGCATCACACATCATCCCGACGCCGTCGGTGTTCCGCCCCATCACCCCCAGATGGAGACGTTCCTCGGGGTTCCCATCAGGGCGGGTGGAACCGTCTACGGCAACTTGTATCTCACCGAGAAGACAGGCGGGTTCACAGAGAGCGACGAGACGCTGGTCGAGGCTCTCGCCGTGATCGCCGGCTCGGCCATCGGCTCGGCACGGCTGCATGAGCGCATGCGGCGGGTTGCGGTGATCGAGGACAGGGAGCGGATCGCCCGCGACATCCACGACGGTGTGATCCAGGATCTGCTGGCAGTGGGCCTGTCACTGCAGTCACAGGCACACGTCATGGATGACACCGCGGTGGCGGAGGTTTTGGGGGAAGCGACGCGCAAACTGGACGAGTCGATCGGATCGCTGCGGTCGTTCATCCTCCGCCTGCAACCCCCCAGCGGCAGCAAGCCGACATTCGAAGACCGCCTCCGCAGCCTCATCGCCGGTCAGGCGGCTTCATACGACACGGCGGTGCGGGTGGCCGTTACTCCCAACCTCGGGGAGGTCCCTTCCCAAACGGCCGAGGATGCGCTTCAGGTGACCCGGGAGGCGTTGAGCAACGCGCTGCGCCATTCAGGCGCCCCCCGGGTCGACGTAACCATCCGGCGGACCAGAAAAGCTCTCACCATCACCGTCGGCGACCACGGTCGTGGCTTTGACCTGGAGACGGTGGAAAAGGGCCTCGGATTGGAGAATTTGACGGCGCGCACCGAAAACGCCGGCGGTGCCGTTGATCTGCAGAGCACCCCCGGAGAGGGAACGGTGGTGCAGGTGTCGCTGCCAGTCTGATCCCTAGAGGCGGCCGGGCCTGATGCTGGGTGCGAGCTCATTTGCCGGCGAGCGCCCGGTGATCGTTTCGATATCCATGCGGATGGTGACCGCAGGAGCGAGGCTCGGCAAAGGAATCCACGAGGTCGTCAACGCGGCCGGCCGGGACCGGTCCGCATGAAGACGCTTCCTTCCCTGAGGACATACGACATCGGCGTCACGTCGGGCACGTCGCCGTCGATCACTCCCAAGTGGCCGAACCGGGGATCGCTCCAGCAGCTCGAGAGCCTCCCGTGGAGTGAGCTCCGCATCATCACCCCATTGCACCGCATGCCGACCGTCGCCACCACCGCCGGACGGCCACAAGACAACCGCCCAATGTCACAATGCGGCCGACGCGCCGAGATCCGAGGAGGTGCAGTGGAGATTCGGGACCTGATCGGGGGGAGTGTCGTCGCATGCAGCAGCGACACCACACTCTCCAAAGCTGCCGGAATGATGAAAGAGAACGGCATCGGGTCTCTGGCGGTGGTCGCGCACAGCGCTCTGGTCGGGCTCTAGAGCGCGCGGGCGCCGTGACGAGCCTCGATGTCGTGAGTCCGCATGCGTACGTAGATTTGGACGTGACCGCCGATGACGGAACCGTCGTGCCGTGGCGCTGCGAGATGCGCGCGGCGACCGTGCTGCGCCGCTCCGGCTGGTCGCCGGAGATGTTCGCTCCGGGTACCGAGATTACGATCAAAG
>CAZIEQ010000165.1:0-5945 GCA_964538725.1 uncultured Acidimicrobiia bacterium
CCCGGAAGCGCTCGCCGCCATCACCGCGGGCCATTCTCTCTGCACCGCTGCCGAGTGCGCTCCGATCCTGCATACTGCGGGATCATGGATCTTCCCACGGTGGCGGTGAACGTGCCCGCCCTTGGCGACGAGAGGCGCAAGAACTGGGCGAAGGTCGTTGTCTCCGTCGACGACGCCAAAGCGTCCGGCTGGGCCTACGACGGACCGTTCGTCGCCACAGGCGGCATTCAGGATGTTGCAGTAGGTGCGGTCCTCCTCGTCTACGGCGAGAAGGGCTCCCGGGCCAGTCCCCAGATCGAGGCCAGGGTGTATCGGGTCAACGCAGACGCCACCCTCACCGAAGAGGCCGTCGCCCGAGGCCGGGCCTGGGCGCGCACCCTGCGGGACCGGGTGGCCGACATGGTGGAATCTGCCGGCCCTCCGTCACAGTTGGAATGGAGCCCCGAGTTGATGCGATATACCGAAGCAGCACTGCGCGAGGAGCTGGATCGCAGATCCGATGGCTGACGCCTGCTAGCTTCGCCGCTCGTGCAACCCGACGACCTGAGTGGCTATCTGACGCCATCGGATCCCCAGATGCATCCCGACGGGTTGCGAGCCGCGTTCGTCGTCACCCGCATGGACCTGGAAGACGATTGTTACCGCCGTGTCATTTGGATCTGGGACGGAAACGAGGCTCGCCCCTTCACCTCCGGGCCGGGAGACACCTATCCCCGCTGGAGTCCCGACGGGTGTCACCTTGCCTTCCTGCGGGGCGACGCCGACGCCGAGCCGCAGCTGGCCGTCATGGCCGCCGATGGCGGCGAAGCTCGGATCATGACGAGTTTTCCGCTGGGCGCCTCAGAAGTGGCCTGGTCGCCTGCAGGCGAACGGCTCGCAGTGGTAGCGGCGACATGGACGGAAGAATGGGCCGGACACGACGATGAAGAACGGGCGCGCCGCCCCCGCCGAGTCACCCATCTCCGGTACCGCTTCGACGATCGCGGTTGGCTCCACGACCGCCGCTCCCATGTCTACGTCGTCGACCCGTTTGCAGACGGCGTCGATCCGGTTGCGGTCACCTCCGACGAGCAGTTCTCCGAAAGCGGGATCACCTGGCATCCGTCGGGTGATCGCATCGCGTTCCTCTCTGCCCGTCATCCCGAAAGGCATGTCGACGCTGCAGTGGGAGTGTGGGAGGTGTCTTTGAAAGGCGGGGAGTTACGTCGGCTGGCCGCTCCCGGCATGTGGGCACTGGTTGCCTATTCCCCACGCGGTGAGGTCCATGCCGTGGGAGATCCTGATGTGTGGTCTTTCCCCAGCCTGTCGTCCCTGTACCGCATCGGCGCCGTCGAGCCGCTGAATGTGACCGGCCGCCTCGACAGGTCGTTGCTCTCGCTGGCTCCCCGCATCGTTCCCGCCGGTCCCCAGTGGACAGACACCGGCTTCTTCACCCTCGTGGAACACGAAGGCGGCAGCCGCCTCGTCGCCTTCGAAGGCGGCGAAGGTTCGGCAATGGCTGACGGGCCGAGAGCGATCAGCGGTGCAACGGTCCGTGCCGACGGGTCGGCGGCGGTGATGACGGTGGCCTCCCCGACGAGCCCCGGGGAGCTGGTGTGGTGGGAAGGGGGAGAGGAACGGACGCTGACCGAGTTGAACTCGGGTTTCGCTGCGACTGCAGGCTTGGTGGCTCCACAGGTATTCAGCTTCGAGCGTGACGGACGGACGATCGACACCTGGGTCTACCTGCCTCCCGGCGACGGCCCGGTTCCGTTGCTGCTCAACATTCACGGCGGACCTGCTTCCCAATACGGCTGGGCGTTCTTCGACGAGTTCCAGGTCTATGTGGGGGCCGGCTACGGCGTCGTCGCCTGCAACCCGCGGGGTTCCGCCGGGTACGGACTCGACCACATGCGGGACGTCGTGGGGCTGTGGCAGGAGCAGCGGTCGGCAGATCTGCTCGACGTCCTGGCGGCCGTGGAGGAGGCCCTGCAACGGTTCCCAAGGCTCGACGAGGAGCGGATGGGCATCATGGGCGGCTCGTACGGCGGGTTTGCCGCCGCCCGCATACTCAGCTTCGACCGGCGATTTCGGTCGGCGGTGGTGGAGCGGGCGCTCACTGCTTTCACCTCTTTCGCAGGAACCTCCGACATCGGTCCCTCCTTCGGACAGCTGTATCTGGGGGAACAGGCACCCGACGGCTGGGATGGGTTGTGGAAGGCCAGCCCGCTGGCGACGGCGCATCACATCACAACCCCGACTCTCGTCATCCATGCAGAGAGCGATCATCGCACCCCGATCGAACAAGGTGAACAGCTGTTCGCGCTGCTTTCCCGGCTGGGTGTGGAAACCGAGATGGTGCGCTTCCCCGGAGAAAGTCACGAGATGAGCCGTTCCGGCAAACCGCGACACCGCAAGGAACGGTTCGAAGCGATCCTCGATTGGCACCGGCGGCACATTGCAGCCGGCGGCCTGGCAACATAGAGCCATGGAGCCAACGAAGACGATCTGGTCGGACGGTGAGATGGTGCCGTGGGAGGCTGCCACCGTTCACGTGCTCAGCCATGCCCTCCACTACGGCACCGCCGTGTTCGAAGGCATCCGTGCCTATAAGACACCCGTCGGCCCCGCGGTCTTCCGCCTGGGCGATCACATGGCGAGGCTGCAGCGGTCCGCCGACGCCTACGGCATTCCGATGCTGTGGTCGCCCGAGCGGCTGTGCGAAGCCGTCAAGGACCTCATCCGTGGCAACGAGCTCGACGACGCCTACGTCAGGCCGATTGTCTTCTTCGGGGAAGGGGTCATGGGGTTGAACCCGGCAGGGGCGAAGGTGCGGACGATGATCGCAACCTGGGAGTGGGGGGCATACCTAGGTGAGGAAGGCATGCAGAACGGCATCCGGGTGGCCGTGTCGTCGTGGCGCCGCATAGATGGGGAGAGCCTGATACCCGGTGCGAAAGGCGCCGGCGCCTACATCAACAGCGTGCTGGCGAAGACCGAGGCAATCCGTGCCGGGGTCGACGAGGCCTTGATGCTCGGCTCCAGCGGGCATGTCAGCGAAGGCAGCGGGGAGAACCTGTTCCTGGTCCGCGACGGTCTCGCCTTCACCCCGCCGCCGGCCATGGGTGCCTTGGCAGGTATCACCCGGGATTCGGTGATGAGGCTGCTCTCCGACGCCGGCAACGAGGTCGAGGAGCGGATCGTCGCCCGCAGTGACCTGTACGCGGCAGATGAGGCCTTCTTCACAGGCACGGCGGCCGAAGTCACCCCGATACGGGAAATCGACGGCCGTCCCGTCGGCGATGGCCGGCCGGGGCCGGTGACCCGCAAAGCCCAGGAAGCGTTCATGGCGGTAGTGCACGGCGAGACTCCCGACCTCTACGGCTGGCTGGATCCCGTCTGATGGCCCAGCAACCCAACATCGAATTGCGCATTACGGACCTGCCCCGCCCCACGCCGTCTCCAGACCCAGCACGGAGCTGGACGCCGAACCGGCCAGGCGACCTCCAAGGCCCTGAGGACACCCCGTGGGGAGGGCTGTATGGAACACCGGGTCCCGACGCCGGCTACGTTCTGCGGCTGGTGGCGAACCTGCAGATTGCGATAGGAACAGGGGAGAGCCAGGAAGACGGCAGGCGGGCGGTGGCGATTCTGGCTGCGGCCAGGGCCAGCCGCGCCGGCAGAGGCCCCACCGGCAGCGACGTTGCCGTCGCCCGCATGCTCCTCGGGTATTCAGACGATCTGGACGAGTCGACGAGGCGGCGTCTGGCACAGCGGCGATATGAGCGCGTCGCAGGCATATCGCACCACACCCATATGGCCGGTGCCCTGGTGGACGCGGTCGATACCGGACTTCTCTCCAGTGAGCCCTCCGAAGTGGTATCCCGGCTGCAGGCGGGATCCTCGCCCTTCACCGATGACTGAGCGGGGCAGCCGGTGAAGATCGTCCGCATACAGACCGACGACATCTTCTACGGGGTGGTGGAGGAGGACGGCATCGGCGTCTACGAGGGCAGCCCGTTCGTAGCCTGGGAGCCGACCGACGTGGTGATTCCGTTCAGCCGGGCTCAGCTGCTGGCTCCGGTGTTGCCGACGAAGATCGTCGCGGTGGCGCGCAACTATGCCGCACACGCCGCCGAGCTGGGGAAGGATGTGCCGCCGCGGCCGCGGATCTTCATGAAGCCGGCAACGACGGTTGTCGGCCCGGGCGCATCCGTCGTCTATCCAGAAGACACCGGGGAACTGCATCACGAAGCCGAGCTCGCCGTCATCATGGGGCGGGTTGCCCACCATGTCGCAGCCGAGGACGCGTCCGACTACATCTTGGGATACACGGCGGCAAACGACATGACAGCTAGGGACATTCAGCGGCTCGACGGCCTGTATACGATCGCCAAAGGCTTCGACACCTTCTGCCCTCTGGGACCGGCGATCGAAACCGAACTCGATCCCCGTGAGGGGCTGTCTGTGGTGTGTCGGGTCAACGGTGACGTTCGCCAGGATGGATCCACCGCCGACATGCTCTTCGGCGTCGACGAACTGGTGGCTTTCATCACCCGGGTGATGACAATGCTCCCCGGCGACATCATCCTCACCGGCACTCCGGCAGGAGTCGGTTCCGTCGAGCCGGGTGACCGTATGGAGGTGGAGGTGGATGGCGTCGGCACTCTGATCAACAAGGTGGTCACGCGGGAGTGAGGGTTCGGTTCGCACCCTCACCCACCGGCTATCTGCACGTCGGCAGCGCACGTACAGCGCTGTTCAACTATCTCGCTTCCCGGCACGCCGGAGGCGTGTTCATGCTTCGCAGCGACGACACCGACACCGCTCGCAATGATCCACAATTTCATGAAGACATCATTGCCGGCCTGCGTTGGTTGGGCCTCGACTGGGATGAAGGAGTTGAGCTCGGAGGTCCCCACGGCAGCTACCGCCAGTCGGACCGCCTGGAAAGGTACCGCGCGGTGGCCGCCGATCTGGTACAGCGGAGACTCGCCTACCGGTGTTTCTGCACATCCGACGAGTTGGAGGCGCGGCGTAAGCAGGCACGCAACGCCGGCAATCCCCCCGGTTACGACGGGCGGTGCCGCCTGCTCGACACCGGCGAAGCGGGCAGCCGGGCCGGAGCCGGGGAGCGTCATTCGGTGCGTCTCGCAGTTGCCCGGCCCGGCGCCACCGTGTTCACCGATGTGATAAGGGGTGAGGTGCGTTTCGACCATGCCAACGTCGACGACTTCGTGATTATGCGCTCCAGCGGCATGCCGACCTATCACCTGGCGAGCACCGTCGACGACGTCGACTATGCCATCAGCCATGTCATCCGCGGCGAGGACCTGTTGCCGTCGACGCCCAAGCACATACTCATCAGCTGTGCTCTCGGGGCCGAGCCGGCCGTCTATGCCCACCTGCCTCTCATTCAGGGAACCGACGGCCGCAAGCTGTCTAAGCGTCACGGCGACACCGCGGTGCGCGCCTACCGCGACGCCGGTTATCTGCCCGCGGCGGTCGTCAACTACCTGGCGTTGCTTGGCTGGTCCGGGGGCGGTGGAGATGAGGAAACGGTCGTCTCGCTGCCCCGCATGGTCGAAGCCTTCAGGCTGGAGGATGTTTCCAAGAACCCGGCAGTGTTCGACTCCGCGAAGCTGCTGTGGCTCAACGGCCTCTACATCCGGCAACTGCCTGCGGAGCGCTTCGCCGCCATGGCCGAAGAGGCTGTCACCGCCGATCTCGGACGCCCCCTCAACAGCGACGAGCAGAAGTCGCTGCTCCTCATCGGGCCCTTGGTGCAGGAGCGGGTGAAGCTGCTCACCGAGATCGCCGGCCAGGTTCGCTTCCTCTTCGGAGACGATGCCACCTGGGATGCAGCGTCGTGGGACAAGGTGATGAGCGTAGAAACGGCTGCCACCGCGGTGCACGGCGCCATCGACGTGCTCGACCCGGGCGCCTGCGTGTCGCACGCGGCCACC
>CAZIEQ010000166.1:0-5903 GCA_964538725.1 uncultured Acidimicrobiia bacterium
AGCTGTACGCTCACGACGCACGCGCTCAGCCGCACCGTGTAGAACGAGCCGTTTTCCCCTCCCTCGAATAGGAAGCCGTCGAGGATCGCCGGGTTGGAGTCCCAGTCGTCGTTCCAGATGATCGGGTTGCGATACGCGTTCATCGACCACAGCTCGGTCGGGGTCTCCCGGTCGAGGGCCACGATGCGGAACTCGTTGTCACGCGATCCGAAATAGAGGAGCGGGTAGCCGTCGGGATCGAGAGTCACCGAACCCTTCACGATGTCGCCGGTGCGGAAGCGAGGTCTCGTCGGTGCGCCCGAGACAGCGTCGATGAAGTGGACGCTCTTGTCGTAGGAGCCGAAGATGATCTCGGTGATCCCGTCGGGGCGTTCCCAGACCACCGGCTGGCCGGTCCAACCCGTGCCGCACCAGACTTTCGGTTGATGATGGTGAGTCGAGTTGCCGCACATGGCGGAGTCCGGGTAAGGCCACAGCATCTCCGGCGCCCACGGCACCGGGCCCTCTCCGTAGAAGGTACGCGTCGGGTTGCCGCGGAACATGACCAGCCCGGTGACCGAACCGGCCGGCAACCCGACTCCACGGCGGTCGGATAGCGGGTCCCAGGGCAGAGTGGTGGTTGTCGTCGTGGTAGAGGTGGTAGTGGTCGTGGCGAGCGTCGTCGAGGTGGTGGTTGGGTCGGTAGTCACTGCACTTGTGGGAGTCGGGTCCGTTGTCGTCGGAAACACCGAACCCGGCGTGTCGGACGGTGGTGCAGATTGCTTGCCACCGGCGGTGCAGGCCGACGCCAGCATGAGGACGACGGTGAAGATGCGCCGCATCGGGAGCCGAGTGTACGCCGGCCGGTGGCGCCCCGACCGTAGAGTCGCACCGCCGGGGAGCGGCGGAAGGCTGCTACCCCGGCGGTGCCGTGCTCACTCTGTCTGAGGTGCCGTTCAGGCCGCGAGGGTCACCCTGATCCAGCCCTGATACGAGCTGACCACATGGTCCTCCTCGTCCCATTCGCCACCCCCGGTGTCGGGGTCGAAATAGGCGAGTGCCAGCAGCGCCGTGTCGCCGACGGCAAACTGGGCGTCCTCGGCGTCGCCGGTCTGCAGAGGCCGGGACATCTCGAAGTAGTAGGTACCGACCGCATCGTTCTGCTGCGCGGTGTGCGTGAACACACCGAGGAGACTGTTCTCGGCGTTGTCATCCTCCCGATCCTTAGGATCGGCGGCCCACTCGTCATCGAAGTTGCAGTCCGGGTCGTTGCCGTCGTCGCTGTCGGCCGACGCCGCTCCACCCTGTTCGGTGCCGGGGCCGCATTCGATCTCCCAGTGCCACAGGTCGACCATCCCCAGGCTGGTTTTCCTATCCGGCTCCTCGGCTCCCATATGAGGGCCGGCGCCGGAGTCGATGGCCCACATGACGTTGGGAGAAGCAGAGACGTGAGCGTCGCCTTCCTCCCAGTTGTAGTCATCGATGACGGTGAACAAGACATAGATGTTGTCCCCGTCGTGAGCCACCTGTACCGCAGCATCGACAGAAGCGGCGTCGACGCCCTCGATCGCCTCCAGTGTCACGTCGAGGGCAGGAACGCCCGTCCAGTCTGCCGGGTCACCGTCGACGGTGATCGACGCAGCCGGCGCCTGCAAAGCCCTCTCGGCGTCGCTGGTCGTGGCCGGTGGTCCTGTT
The DNA here is from genome assembly GCA_964538725.1 of uncultured Acidimicrobiia bacterium. Classification (GTDB taxonomy): domain Bacteria; phylum Actinomycetota; class Acidimicrobiia; order Spongiisociales; family JAOTWH01; genus CAZIEQ01. The sequence continues at coordinate 1,675 of CAZIEQ010000166.1, forward strand.
GTGCTGCCTCCGTCATCGCTGCACGCCCCGGCCACCACAGCCAGCACTGCAGCCACGACGAGCAACCTGTTACGCATCGTGATCATCGAGTCCTTCCTCATCATCGGCGGAAGACCCCGAGGACTCACTTCGAAAGCTCCACGGCCTGCGATACCTCCGCGGTGAGCCTCTCGGCGATCGTGCAGATTGTTGGTAATCGAACCTGCCGGCTGTAGAGCCAATAGTCACCATTGCGACAGCCATTCGATGGGGAGCAGCAGGGGTCCAAAACGCCGCGGAAGTTGCCACGGCACAGCGGCGATGTGCCACGATGGTGAGATGCAGATCGAGCGCAGCGCTTTCGACGACGCCCGCATGGCGGTCGCTGCCCGCAGCCTGACCGCAGAGGCGTCAGCCCACCTCACCGAGACGGTTGCGCGGCATCTGCCCTTCGAGGTACTGGTGCCATACAAGACATTGATAAAGAGATTCTTCTCGGCGGCTCCGTGGGAGAACGAAGACGCCGTACGTCTCGATGGATTGGTCGGGCCGCACCTCGAGAGCGGATGGTGGGAACACGAGCTTGCGCCCGACCTGACATTGCGTCACGGAGTCGGCGAAGGTGGCTACACGATGGAGGTCACCGGAGGCAGCACACAACAACGAGGACTGTTCGACCGCGTGTTCGCCGGACCGGTCGTGCCCGAAGCCACTCCTCACCCCCGCAAGGTCAAGTTCAACATCGGAGGCACCGCTGCCCCGGGACGCTGGTGGCAGCGGGGCCAGGTGGTCGACGATCCTTCACTCGGCCGTCTGTTCGCCGAGCCCGACATCACAGATGTAATGGTCGCCGGCGACTTCGTCACGGTCGGCCTCGACCGAACAGCGAGTTGGGAGACACGTCTGGACGGGTTGCTGGACTTGGTGACCGAGCTCTTCTGGGTACCCGACACCCCGCCGCAGGTACCTGGCGGCAGGACCAGGGATGAGCTCCTGGAAGAAGGCCGCGGCTCGGCGGATGTTTCCGACGAACTCCATTTGCTGGATCCCGACCGCGGCGACCACAGAAGCCGGCTCTTCGAAGCGTTGCAGGACACAGACGCCCGCCGCCGCAGAATGGCCGTCGCCATTCTGGCGGACTCTGCGGATCCGGAGCAGGCTCACGCTGCCCTCGGCGCCGGAATGCGGGACCCGGCGCGCATCGTGCGCCGCGCAGCCGTTGATGCCGCAGCCGAACGAAAGGACACCGCGCCCGAGTTCTACGAGACCGCTCTGGAAGACGGTGACTCCTGGATACGGTGGAAAGCGGTGCGCGCCCTTGGTGCCATGGGCATGAAGGAGTCGGTGGCACGCTTCGTCCAGGACCCCGACTTCCAGGTTCGATTCGAAGCCGAGAAGGTGATCCGCGGCTAGGCCGACCAGCAGAACCGACGTTTGAAGCCTGCCCCAACGAGTTTCTGGCGACACCGGGTGCCGTCGAGGCGCGCCGGAAGGCCGATTCCACGAAGCGGAAGTGGGCGCACGGTTGATGTCCACAGCGTTTCAGCTGCAGCCCGGGAGCAGTGACCCGTTGGCAACATCGGCAGGTAGGTGCTCACGTCACCGACGTGCACGACGTCGGTTTTACGAGACCGCCCCGGTGATCGAGCTACCTTGTTGGTCCATGGAGCAGTATCACATGACCCCCGACGAGTTCCGCCGCCGCGGTCTCCGGGTCATCGAGTGGATCGCCGGTTACATGGAGCGAGTGGAGAGCCTACGCGTCCAGTCCGATGTGGAACCGGGAGACATCCGGGCACGACTCCCGGCGCGGCCCCCTGTACGCCCCGAACCGTTCGACACCGTGATGGCAGACCTCGACGACATCATCCTCCCCGGCCTCACCCATTGGCAGTCACCCAACTTCTTCGGGTTTTTCAACGCCAACAACTCGGGGCCCTCCATCCTCGGCGACCTGCTGTCGTCGGGACTCGGAGTGCAAGGAATGCTGTGGTCCACCAGCCCTGCCGCAACCGAGTTGGAAACTCACATCCTGGACTGGTTGGTCGAACTGCTCGACCTTCCGGGCGCGTTCCTGTCGTCTGCGACTGGCGGAGGTGTCATCCAAGATTCGGCCTCCTCCGCCACCCTATGCGCCATCGTTGCAGCCCGGGAACGTGCCACCGCTGGTAAGAGCAACCGCCAGGGAACACACATGCCGTTGGTCGCATACGCGTCGACCGAGGCTCACTCCTCCGTGGAGAAGGGAATGCGGGTTGCCGGTGTCGGCTCCGAGCAACTTCACCTGGTCCCTGTCGACGAAACATACGCCCTGGACACCGAGGCATTACAGAGAGTGGTGGCGACCGACGTATCGGCCGGCCTAATCCCCTTCTTCGTGTGTGCCACCGCCGGCACTACTTCGTCTCTGGCCTTCGACCCGCTGCGTCCCATAGGGGAGATATGCCGCCGCCACGGAATGTGGCTGCACGTCGACGCCGCTCACGCGGGCACTGCCGCCTTGTGCCCCGAGTTTCGCTTCATCAACGATGGTGCCGAGCTGGCGGATTCCTATTGCTTCAACCCGCACAAGTGGATGTTCACCAACTTCGACTGCGACGCCCTCTGGGTGGCCGACCGTGAGGCTCTCATTGATGCCCTCAGCATCGTCCCGGAATACCTGCGGAACGAAGCCTCAGAATCAGGCGGCGTCATCGACTATCGCGACTGGCAGGTGCCGCTGGGTCGCCGATTCCGCGCTCTGAAGCTGTGGCTGGTGCTGCGCCATTATGGGGCCGACGGTCTCCGCCACCACGTGCGGGAACATGTGCGGCTCGCCCGACAACTTTCTGAGTGGATCGAGGCAGACGTGGACTTCGAGCTCGCGGCGCCCGTTCGCTTGAACCTGGTGTGTTTCCGGCATCGCGGCGGGGATGCAGCCAACCGCCGCATCATGGATGAGGTCAACGGTTCGGGGCGGATGTTCCTCTCCCACACCCGTCTCGATGGTGCATTGACGCTACGGATGGTGGTCGGACAGACCCATGTCGCCGAACGCCACGTCCGCTCCGCCTGGGAGCTGGTCACGGAGGCTGCACGCCTCCTCTAACCCTTCCCACCCGTTCCGGCGTCGCTCAGCGCCACCCCCCGGCGCCCACAAACGCCAAAACGCAGAGACCGCCCGTTCCGGCGTCGCTCAGCGCCACCCCCCGGCGCCCACAAACGCCAAAACACGCGGCAGCGAGCAGTGGCTCCCGACGGGCTAGCACCGGAGCCCCGAATCTGATCTGATGTCCGCCGTGAGCGAAAGGGCGATTGCCGAGCTGGCGCGCCGTCAACACGGAACATTCACCATTCACGACGCCCAGCAGATCGGTGTCGGCGAGACGTGGCTCCGTCGCCGGGTGCAGCGTGGCCTCTACCGGCGTGCCGCACCACAGGCATACCTGATTGCCGGAACCCCGCCGACGTGGGAGCAGGCCGTCATGATCGCAGTGCAGACCGAGGGCCCGGCAGCTGCCTCCCACCTCACCGCAGCCTATCTATGGGGCCTGGCTGCAACCCGCCCTGAGTCGATCGAGATCAGCACACGACGCTGGAAACGCCGGGTACGCGACTTCACCGTTCACGAGTCGAGAGATCTTCGCGACCGCCATATCACCACCGTGGCGGGCATTCCGACGACCAGACCCGCCCGCACACTCGTCGATGTCGCCGGCACCAGGCCGTGGCTAGCGGAGTCCATGCTCGGCACGGGCATCCGCCGGCGTGTCTTCGAGCTAGATGACGTGGCTCTCTTCGTGAACGAAGTGGCGCGGCGCGGGCGCCGCGGCGTGGGAGTCGTACGCCCCTTGATAGAGGCTCGCAGAAGCTGGGATGGGATCAGTGAGAGTGAGCTAGAAGACGAATTCAGACGAGTCCTCGACCGTGGCGCCTTGCCACAGCCCACTGCGCAATTGGTAGTCACCGATTCGAACGGCCGGTTCGTGGCCCGGGCAGATTTCGCGTATTCCAGCCATCGGCTCATCATCGAATTGGACGGTGAGGCGTATCACATGGATCGGGAGGCGTTTCGCCACGACCGTTCCCGCCAGAACCGCCTCGAGCTTCTCGGGTGGCGAGTGCTGCGTTACACATGGTGGGATCTGACCGAGGACGAAAGTCGCGTTGTGGCCGAAATCCGTGCTGCACTGGGACGACCCACTTAGCAAACCTCCCACCCGTTCCGGCGTCGCTCAGCGCCACCCCCCGGCGCCCACAAACGCCAAAAC
>CAZIEQ010000167.1:0-5885 GCA_964538725.1 uncultured Acidimicrobiia bacterium
GCGGCGGGGGGGGGGGCCCGCGGGGTGGGCCGGCGCGCCGGGGCTCCCGGGGAGGGGCGCCGCTGCCAACGTCACCGCTGCCCTCTTGGCAGCAGCGGCAGCAGCGGTCAGTGCCGCCGCCGCCCTGGAGACACTCTCGTCGCGGCCGCCGGCAAGGGCATCCGCCATGGCCTGCACTTGGACATCGAGACCTGCCACCTCGTTCACCAGCCGGTAGAGGTCGGCAGTGGCCACGGTGGTCCTCTCCATCATCGCCCAGTTCTCCACCGATGTCAGCAAGCCTCCCAAGTCGGGAGCCTCGGTCGAAGTCAGAGGTTGTCTGCCGTCGCCATGGTCGGGCTGCTCTTCGATCCCTTCTCCACCAGCGGGTTCCTCCCGCCACGGGTCGCCATCTCCCGCGACGAGAAAGTCACCGTTCTCGTGCACGGTTTCCACCTCGATGAGCGCGGGGGCAGACCCGGGAGGCGGCTCGTTGTCCGCCAGCGATGACATGGCGGCTCTCAGCTGCGGTGAACCTTCGTCGGGATCGGCATCGATGGCAGTGGAGACGGCGCCGGCGAGGCCTTCCAGTAGATCCCCCAAAGCTGCGGTGAAAGCAACTTCACCCGCCTGGATGCTCCGCCATGTCGTCTCGAGGAGAAGCCCGGCTTCACCGATGGCTGCAAAACCCATCACTCGGGCTGTGCCCTTGACGGTGTGACCCTCCCGGTACATGGCGCGGGCCAGTTCTTCCGAGCCGCCATCGTCGGCGAACTTCCGAGCGCCTTCCACCAGCTTGCGGGCCCTGTCTGTCAGTTCCTGGCGGAACAGCTGCGTCAACTCTGCATCGACCTGCACGGTGCCAACTCCGGGTGGGGTGCAGGTCTAGATTCGGCCTGGCAGGCCCTATGCTTGAGGAGGTGAATCGTCGCCGGCGGCGCCACTCTTTGATCCGCGAGGGCCGCTCATTCCCATTCGATGGTTGCCGGCGGCTTGGAGCTGACGTCATAGGCCACCCTGTTGATGCCGGGAACCTCGTTCATCACCCGAGATGAGATAGCCTCCAACACTTCATAAGGCAGCCGAGCCCAGTCCGCAGTCATCGCATCGTCGCTGGTGACAGCTCTGATCACCAGCGGATAGGCGTAGGTACGTCCGTCTCCCTGCACGCCAACGGTCTTGACAGCCGGCAGGACACCAAACGCCTGCCACAGGCGGCGATACAGCCCTGCCCGCTTGATCTCCTCCAGGATGATCGCATCCGCGGCCCGCAGCAGGTTCAGCCGCTCGGGAGTCACCTCGCCGATGATGCGCACCGCCAGCCCCGGCCCGGGAAATGGCTGCCGCCACACCAGATCGGCCGGGAGGCCCAGCTCCTCACCAACGGCCCTGACCTCGTCCTTGAACAGATCTCGCAACGGCTCGACGAGGCGCATCTGGAGGTTGTCGGGCAGGCCGCCGACGTTGTGATGGGTCTTGATCCGGGCTGCATCCCTGGTGCCCGATTCGATGACGTCGGGATAGAGCGTGCCCTGGACGAGAAAGCGAGCATCGGAATGCTCTGCGGCGGTCTCCTCGAACACACGCACGAATTCCTCGCCGATGATCTTGCGTTTCCGTTCCGGTTCGGTGACGCCGCGCAACCGGCCGAGGAACCTGTCGGCGGCGTCCACAGACACCAGATTCATGTCGAAGGAGTCGCGGAACGTTTGCTCGACCTGAGCGGCTTCGTCCTCGCGAAGCATCCCATGATCAACGAAGACGCAGGTGAGCCGGTCACCCACCGCCCGGTGGACGAGAGCGGCGGCGACCGCGGAGTCGACCCCACCGGAGAGACCGCAGACGGCCTTGCCGCCACCCACCTCGGCCCGCACCGCCTCAACACTCTGCTCGATGATCGAGACGCTGGTCCACTCCGACCGGGCGCCGCATTGGTCGTAAAGGAAGTGACGCAAGATCTCGCGGCCACGATCCGTATGGCCAACCTCGGGATGGAACTGCACCCCGACGAAGCGCCGCCCGGCGTCTTCCATAGCCGCCACCGGAGAAGCCGCGGTGCGGGCGGTCACCATGAACCCGGGAGGAGCGTCGACGACCGCGTCGCGATGGCTCATCCACACATTCTGGTGTTCGGGAAGATCGGTGAACACGCCGACAGCGGCAACTACTTCCAGCTCGGTACGGCCGTACTCGGCGGTATCCGTCGGTTCGACGACACCACCGAGGAGGTGACTCATCACCTGATGCCCGTAGCAGATCCCCAAAACCGGAATCCCCAAGTCGAACACGTCGGGGTCGAGTTCGTAGGCGTCGGCGGCATAAACCGAGGCGGGGCCTCCGGAGAGAATCACTCCCACCGGTGAACGGGCCGCGACTTGTGCAGCGGTGATGTCGCGGGGAACGATCTCCGAGTGCACGTCGGCTTCGCGTACCCGGCGGGCTATCAGCTGGGCGTATTGGGCACCGAAGTCGACGACGACGACGCTGTCGAAGCCTTCGTCGGGCATCAGCCCATGCCAACCCGCTGCGACCTCTGCAGTGCCTTGCCTTCCGTCTGCAGGGCGGGGGCCACCATCACCTCAGCTTTCTGGAACTCTTTCAGATCGGCGTATCCGGTGGTTGCCAGCGATACCCGCAGAGCCCCGAAGAGGTTGCGTCGCCCGTCGTTGTCATGTGCCGGTCCTACGAGAACCTCCTGCAACGAACCCAACCTGCCGACCTCGACCCGGGCACCGCGGGGCAGGGTGGGGTGGAAGGTCGCCATTCCCCAGTGGAAGCCTCGACCCGGCGCCTCATCGGTCGCCGCCAGTGGGGACCCGATCATGACTGCGTCGGCTCCACAGGCGATTGCCTTGGCGATGTCGCCGCCGGTGCTCATGCCGCCGTCGGCGATCACATGCGCGTAACGGCCGGTTTCCTCCAGGTGACGGGTGCGGGCGGCGGCGGCGTCGGCTATGGCGGTGGCCTGGGGAACGCCGACTCCAAGCACGCCGCGGGTGGTGCAGGCGGCCCCCGGCCCGACGCCGACGAGGACACCCATCGCTCCCGTACGCATGAGGTGCAGCGCGGTGGCGTAACTGGCACAGCCGCCGACCACTACCGGAAGCTCGAAGTCGGCGATGAAGCGCATAAGATCGAGCGGTGTTGTGCGGCTCGACACGTGCTCAGCCGACACGACCGTTCCCTGGATGACGAGGATGTCGAGACCGGCCTCGACGGTCGCCGCGGCGTACTGCTCGACATGTGCCGGGGTCAGGCTCGCCGCCGTGACATGGCCGGCGGCACGCATCTGCTCGATGCGGGACACGATGAGGTCCTCCACGATGGGTTCCATGTAGATCTCCTGCATGCGTCGCGTCGCCTTCTCCGGAGGCAGGGAAGCGATCTCGGCATACTGCGGAGCGGGATTCTCGTAGCGGGTCCACAGGCCTTCCAGGTTCAACACGCCAAGCCCCCCGAGGCCGCCGATCTCGGCGGCAGTGCCGGGACTGAGGGCAGAATCCATGGCGGCTCCCAACATGGGGAGGGCAAACCTGTATGCGTCGACATCCCACGATATGTCGACGTCTTGCGGATCTCTGGTCCGCCTGCTGGGAACGATTGCAATGTCGTCGAGCCCGTAGGCCCGACGCCCCGACTTGCCCAAACCGATGTCGATTTCCATGAGTCCCCTCCGCGCCGTCGGCCGAGCGTAGCGGTCGGCGGGCGATTCATCGCCCTGCCGATCATGCGCGCTCCGACAGATCCTGCCGGGAGCGCCCCACCGCCTAAGGCCTGCTAGCTGACCAAGCCGACGAGCTCGCGTACCCGGTGCTGCAGGCTCTCCGCCCGGGCGCGGGCGTCGCGGGCACCCTTTTGCATGATGCGGACGACGTCACCACTATCCAGATCAGCGTATGCCGACCGCACCGGCTTCAAGGCCTCATCGACGGCTTCGGCAACGCCATCTTTGAACTTCCCGTAGCCCGCACCGGCGTACTCATCTTCCAGGTCGGGGACGGGGCGCCCGGTGAAGATGGAGAGGATCTCCAACAGGTTGGAGATTCCCGGTTTGGCGGCGACGTCGTAGCGGACTTCGGTGCCGGAGTCCGTCACCGCCGACCGTATCTTGCTGCGGATGGTGTCTGCAGAGTCGAGTACCAGGATTCGTGACGCCGCGGAGAGATCCAACTTCGACATCTTGGCGGTTGGTGTGGTGAGCGACATGATGCGCGCACCGCGCTCGGGGATGATCGGCTCGGGGATGGGGAACTCCTCCCCGAAGCGGTGGTTGAACCGCGCCGCCAGGTCCCTCGTCATCTCCAAGTGCTGTCGCTGATCCTCACCTACAGGCACCGCGTCCGCCCGGTAGAGGAGAATGTCCGCTGCCATCAGCACCGGATAGGCGTACAACCCCAGGTTGGCTCCCACCTCGGCCGACTTCTCCTTGAACTGGGTCATACGGTTGAGAACGCCGGTGGGTGTCAGTGTGCCCAGGATCCAGGCGAGCTCGGCATGCTGGGGCACCTCGCTCTGGAAGTAGAAGAGTGACCGTTCGATGTCGATACCCATTGCCAGCAGAACCCGGGCCGCGTCGATCCTGCTGGCGGCGAATTCGGCAGGATCGTAGGGGACGGTGATGGCGTGCAGGTCGACGACGCAGTAGATGGTGTCGTAGTCCTCCTGCAGTCGCACCCAGTTGCGGGTGGCGCCAAGGTAGTTGCCGATATGGATGTTCCCGGTGGGTTGCAGCCCGGAAAAGACTGTCTTGCGGTCCACTCATGCTCCTTCAACGAGAGACGCCGGGGTGGGGCCCCGGCGTATTCGGCAGATGGATGTCGCTCGGAGGCTCCCTATCGGAGACGCCACCACCACGAATACTGCAAGCTCATCGGAGTGCAGGGTAGCAACCCCGCATCCCCACCTGCCTCCCGCAGCAACTTCAGGAACCGAGCCCGAGCCTGCCTGCGGCTTCGGCCGCGGCATCGCCGAATGCATAGAAGAACCCCGCCCGGTCCCCCACATAGATGCGTCCCTTCCATATGGCTGGTGTCGATTCGATGCAACCCGCGTGCAGGTCCATTTCCCAGGCGACAACGGGATGAGCCGGGTTCGTCAGCCGGTAGCCTCGCAGACCACCGCCACCCCCACAGTTGACCGACACGACGAGCTGGCCGTCGACCACAAGCGGCGACGACCAGGCATGCCATCCGATGGTATCGCTCCACGTCACCTCACCGGTGCTGGTGCGTACTGCCAGCAGCTCACCTCCATGGGTGGCAACGTAGAGAAACCCGTCGTGGAGCGCCGGGGTGGCATAGACACCGCCCTCGTCACCGGTCGGCGGCACCGCCACCGACCACAGCAACGGATCCCCGTCCGTATAGGGGTCGAGCTTGACGATCTGGCCGATCTCGGCCGACCGGCTGTTATGGCGTTCCAGCTCGGCCGAGACGTACAGCATGCCTTCGTCGTCGATGACGATTGTCGCGTCGACGTCGTCCCCCACCCAGTAGTCGAACACGATGGGTGCTTCTCCGGCACCCACCTGCCGCACGTCCACCCCCACGACCCGGCCCCCCGAGTTGGCCCAGTAGGCCCGGCCTTCGAACAGGGCTACCGAAGACTCAATCGACTGGTTGCGCCCCACCAGCCCGTACAGCTCGTCCGTCCATCCCTGCAGTTCGACAACCACTTCCGGATCGACGACGACCAGCCCGTCGCCGCCGAAGTCCCGGTTCAGCTTCACCGTGTAGAACCAGCCGTTTTTCCCTCCCTCGAATAGGAAGGCGGCGAGGGTCGCCAAAAAAATCGAGAAGCTGACGCAGCACCTGCGCCAGGGCTCCCCGCGGCTCGTGTCGATCGTGGCGGGCCGCCGCGACGACGGCGAAATGCTCATGGATCTCGTCAACCGAGGCAAAGTGTAT
>CAZIEQ010000168.1:0-5863 GCA_964538725.1 uncultured Acidimicrobiia bacterium
CGACGAATGTCGTTCGTCTCCCGGCTCCGTCCAGTGCCCTGGCGGCGTGTCCAACTGACACGTGGCAGACGGGTCACACCGGCACCAGCAGGACCGCGTCGGCTCTTTCGTCGCGCACGCGCTCTATCCATCCGGGAAGGGCTTCATGACGCAGGCCGGCCTGGGAGCAAGCTCCCACGAAGGAGAATGCCGTCGGCGCTACTTCGCCTATGACGCCCTCGGCGGCGAGGCGATGCAAAGCCCGCAGCGGAAAGACAACGTTGGGATCCCGCCTGGCTCCCCGCACGTCGTAGCCGCCGTGGCGCACCCTGAGGTCGTCGGTGCTCATACCGGTGGGAATCGCAGAAAGCTCCGGGGTGCTGGAGAGGAACTCGGCGATGCGAGCAACGGCGTCATCCTGGCTCATGTCCTCCTCCCCGAAAGGATGGGGGTCGGCGCCAACTGCGAAATGGCCGCTGGAGGTCAACAAGGCCACGCGGGCATCAGCCAGCGGAGAGACGAAGGCGGTGAAGGGGGCATCCCGATAGGCAACGGCAGGCTTGGCGTCGGGCGCCGGCGAGTAGCCACGTACCTGCCATTGGTAGGCCAGGTCGACTATGGGCTCGGCGTCACCATCGTCGAAGGCATCACCGACGGCCTCGAGCAGGGATCTGAGGAACTCGGCCGCTTCGATGTCATCCAGATTCTTGAGAAACTTGAAGGAAAGGTCGGTGCGCTCGCCGTAGAAGAACGACTCACGGAAATCGGAGAACTCCATGCGAGGTGGGAGCCTACTGGGGCGCATCCATAGACTCTTCTCATGGGCGAGGACGGCGTCGTGGTGACAGTGGCCGATGTGGATGTGACCATCTCCAGCCCAACCAAGGTGATGTTTCCCGAACAGGGCTGGACCAAGATGGACGTTGTCGACCATTTCGCCGCCTGTATCGACGGGGCGTGGCGCGGCGTAGCCGACCGGCCGACAATGCTGAAACGCTGGCCCCGGGGCGCCGGAGGAGATCCCTTCTACCAGAAGCGGTACAGAGGTGCGGGGGACGCCGTCGACATCCGTTTCCCATCGGCCAGACCGGGACGCATGTTCGTGCCGCGGCACCCGTCCGACGTCATTGCCATGATCCAGTTGGGGTGCCTCGACCTGCACCCATGGCCGGTGCGCGCCGATGACCAGGATCATCCAGACGAGTTGAGGATCGACCTGGACCCGACGCCGGGAGTGTCGTTCGCCGACGTGCGCACTGTGGCGGTGGAAACCCGCTACCTCCTAGAAGAATACGGGCTGATCGGCTGGCCGAAGACGTCGGGATCGCGAGGGATTCACGTGTATGCGCGGCTCCACCGCCGCTGGTCGGCTCATCAGGTGCGTCGTGCGGTGCTGGCGCTGGCCCGCGAGCTGGAGAGGAGGCTTCCCGGAGTTGCCACCAGCAGCTGGTGGAAGGAGGAGCGCAGCGGAGTGTTCGTCGACTACAACCAGAACGCGCCGGACAAGACCGTCGCCTCCGCCTACAGCGTGAGGCGGGGAGGATACGTGTCGGCGCCACTGACCTGGGCGGAGGTGCCCGACGCCGAAACCGAGGACTTCCCCATGGGTGGCTTCGGCGCCCGTTACCGCGAGGTAGGCGACCCGTGGGCCGCTATGGACGGCAGGCGAGGTACCTTGGACTCCCTGCTGGAACTGGTCGGGCGCCACGAGGCGGCAGGAATGGGGGAGGCGCCGTGGCCGCCTCACTACCCCAAGATGCCCGGCGAACCCCCTCGAGTGCAACCTTCGAAACGTCGGCCCGGCAAGGCTTGAGCGGCACCGTCTCGCCGTGTCGGCATTCAGGTGACGCTCGCAGCCGACCGTCAGCGGACTGCAATGATCTCATCAAACCCGGGTCCCTCGAGTCGGGCCAGTTGCTCCGTGGTGCAGTCGGCGGCATCCTTGTCGGGACGCCACCGCAGGAAGCGGGTGGCATGGCGGAACCGGCCTGCGGTGATCTGGTCGTAGCTGACCTCCACCACCACACCCGGCTCCACAGGAACCCAGTCCTGTGACCGTTGCGTAGACCAGCGGTGCCGGCTTCCCGGCCTCCGGGCCTCCTCCCCGAAACTGTCGACGCTGCGAATACTGTCGAACTGGTTCAACAACTCGACCCGATCGTGGTCGGTGAACCCCGAACAGTGGCCCACGAAATGCAAACTCCCCGAGATGTCGTGGAGGCCCAACAGGATCGAGCCGAGCTTGTCGCCGTCCTTGTGGACCCGGTAGCCAGCAACAACGCAGTCGACCGTGCGGCGATGCTTGATCTTCACCATGTCACGCTTGCCCGCCACATATGGTCCGGCAAGCTTCTTGGCTACGAGACCGTCACATCCGGCAGCTTCGAACTCGTGGAACCAGCGTCGCGCCACCTCGATATCAGTCGTTGAAGGGGTGAGATGCCAGCGGCCTCCCAGGCCGGATACCAGTTGCTGCAAACCTTGGCGACGCTCGCTGAAAGGTACCCGCCGCAGGTCGCGACCGTGCAGGGCCAGCACGTCGAAGGCCACCAGACGGGCGGGGGTCTCCCTACTGAGCATCTCCACGCGGGAAGACGCAGGGTGGATTCGCAGCTGCAACGCGTCGAAGCTGGTCACACCGTCGACCACCACCACCACCTCCCCATCTAGGACTGTTCCCGTCGGCAACCGACGCAGTTCGGGTTCCAACTCGGGGAAGTAGCGCAGCAGAGGTCTCTCGTTTCGGCTGTCGAGACGTGCCACGTCTGACCAGGCAACGCAGCGAAAGCCGTCCCACTTGGGCTCGTATGCCCATCCGGGAGGTTGAGGAATCGACTCCCGTACCCGCGCCTCCATGGTTGCCACCGGTGGTGGAAACGGCCATGAACTCACCGGAGGATGCTATCGGCTGTTGCGACAGCCCGGCAGGGGCTCCCGATGCTGCTGGGGGATGGTCAGGACGCAGACGGCGTCACCGGAATGCCCACCACCCCGGGCGACGTTCCCCTGTCCACGAGACATCGGAGGATCCGTGGTGCGCCCCAGCGTGAGAATCGAGACCGGCTCCAAGCGGGTACGGGTGATGGCCGACGGCGAAATCATCGCCGACACGACACGCCCACTGCTGGTATGGGAGAAACCGTTCTACCCCACCTACTACATCCCCACCGGTGACGTCCACGACGGGCTCCTAGTGCCTGCGGGGGCGACCCGGGAGTCGAAGGCTCTGGGCACGGGAACCCTGTTCAACGTGAAGACGACAAACGGAGAACGTGCTGGGGCCGCCCTCGGCTACGAGGACTCGACTGTCGTCGGCGGCCACATTCGCTTCGACTGGCATGCCATGGATGCATGGTTCGAGGAGGACGAAGAGGTTTTCGTCCATCCCCGCAACCCGTACACCCGGGTGGATGCCCTCGACAGCTCCCGCCACGTCACGGTGGCCGTCAACGGAGTCGCCGTCGCCGACACCCGCCACTCGACGATGCTGTTCGAGACTGGGCTTCCTGTCCGTTACTACATCCCCAAGGTCGACGTGCAAATGGCCATGCTGACACCCACGGCAACCGTTACCCATTGCCCCTACAAGGGAACGGCCGAGTACTGGACGGTCGAGGCAGGTGGTGAGCAGTTCCCCGACTACGCGTGGAGCTACCGGGCACCGGTACGGGAAAGCATCAGCATCGCCGGGATGGTCAGCTTCTACAACGAGAAGGTCGACATCAGCGTTGACGGTGAACCCCAGGACCGTCCCAAGACGATCTTCAGCTGATGGCTGTCATGACACCCACGCAGATGGGTCACCGACCTCTAACGCGATGCGCCCCAACACCCTCCGGGAAGAGACCTCCTCCAGTGAAGTGACCACCTCTCTGATCGGATAGACAGCGGTCACCGAGGGGACGAGGGTTCCATTCGCCATGCGTTGCATCGCGTCGACGAGCTGCCGGCAGGCGGCTGCCGGCTCCCGAATCGCGAAGGCTCCCCAGAAGACACCGACGACCGACACCACCTTGAGCAGCGTCAGGTTGGCCGGGATGGCCGGAATCTCACCCGAAGTGAAGCCGATGACGAGCAGCCGCCCTCCCCAGGCGAGGGATCGCAGCGCTTCCCCGGTGACGGCACCTCCCACCGGGTCGAATACGACGTCGGCGCCGACGCCGCCTGTGAGATCGTGGATGCGGTCCCGCAACGACTCCTCGTCGTAGCGGACGATGTGGGTGGCTCCCATGCGCCGCGCCCACTCCTCCTTGCGTTGCGAGGACACGGCGCCGACCACAGCGGCACCGGCGGCAGCTCCGATCTGCACCGCCGCCGACCCGACTCCACCGGAGGCTCCCAGAACCACCAGGGTCTCCCCCTCCATGAGTCGTCCCCTGTCGAACAGCGAGTGGATGGCGGTGCCGAACGTTGCCGGCATCACCGCCGCCTCAGTGATGTCCAGGCCATCGGGAACCGGGACGGCGCGGACCCGGGGCACGACGACAAACTCGGCGAACCCCCCGCCGAAGCCTGAGAAGGCGGCCACCCTGGTGCCGATGAGGTCCGAGGGCACCTCCCCACCCACCGCGTCGACGGTGCCGGCCACCTCGTAACCGGGTATGAAAGGAAGGTCGGGCTTCACCTGGTATTTGCCTGCGATCAGCAGCAGATCCGCATGATTGACACCGGCAGCGGCTACCCGGATACGGACCTCGCCCGGTCCGGGATCTGGTGTGGGCACCTCACCCCATGTGAGGACTCGCGGGCTGCCCCACTCCGATACCAGCACTGCATGCACCACGGTCACGCTACAGGTCCTGCATTGGATACGATCCTGTCCAGACGGCGCCCGGTGATGCCGATGACTGCAACTGTGATATCTGTCGTGATTCCAGTCCTCAACGAGGCGGAAGCCCTCCCCGGGCTGATCGCCGAAACGAAGACGGTGCTGGACGTGATGGGCGTGGCGGGGGAGATCATCGTCGTCGACGATGGCTCCATAGACGGCTCGGCAGCCGTAGCACACGAGTTGGGCTGTCGGGTGCTGCGCTCCGAACGCAATCAAGGCAAGGCGGCCGGGCTGCAGGCGGGCTTCGACACCGCAGCCGGTGAGATCATCATCACCATGGACGGGGACGGTCAAGACGATCCCGCAGAGATTCCCCGCCTCGTGGCCGGCCTCGACAGTGCCGATCTCGTCAACGGATGGAAACGGGTGCGGCGGGATTCCACGTCGCGCCGCACCCAGTCGCGCATGTACGGGTGGATGGTGCGAGTCTTCACGGGTGTGCGGCTGCGTGACTTCAACTCGGGGCTGAAAGCGTATCGCAGCTCGGTGGTGCGCTCCATCCGGCTCTACGGAGACCTGCACCGGTTGACACCGGTGCTGGCAGCCGATGCCGGGTTCCGGGTTGCGGAGATTCCAGTCAACCACCGCCCTCGCCGTCACGGCCGCTCCCGCTACGGCTGGGGACGGGCCCTGCGCGGACCACTGGATGTAATCACCGTGTTGTTCCTAGGCCGCTTCGCCCAGCGGCCGCTGCACCTATTCGGAACGACGGGACTGGTGATGGGATTCAGCGGATTCACCATCGCCCTGTACCTGACATGGCTCAAGGTGGTGAACGGCGAAGCAATCGGCGATCGCCCGTTGCTGCTGCTGTCGGTGCTGCTGATGCTGGCCGGGCTGCAGCTGTTCTCCCTGGGCCTGATCGGCGAGATGGTACGGGCCGGACGCCGCCAAACTCCTCCGTTCCACGAATGGTCCCCTCCGCAAAGCTCCAGCAGGCAAGCGTTTCCCCCCCAGTCAGCAAGGCCGCTGTCGGCCTCACACGACGCAGCGACACCGTCCGATTGAAACGCGGCCCCGGCCCGCCGTCTGCGGCGGGGCGGGCGGCTCTTC
>CAZIEQ010000169.1:0-5806 GCA_964538725.1 uncultured Acidimicrobiia bacterium
ATATGGATACCGACAGGGCAGAGCTCGCCCAGCATCACGTGCATCTGGATGTGCTTGTTGTGCTCGAGCGGCCGGTAGTGATCGCGCGCGATGCGGTGCTGTGAGCTCTGGCGCCGACATTGCCTGATGCCGCGCGGCCCCTCGTAGGGGAGCGCCGCCAACAGCTCGGCGAGATGCACCGTGCGCCACCGGTAGCCCTCGCGGGCGAAAGCGAGGACCGCGTTCGGCCCCGCCTCCACCCTGCCATCGGGGGTGGGAGTGAGGTGAACCCCGAGGAAGGGGAACCGGGCATCGGGGACCGGGTAGACGAGCCCGCTGATGCGTTGCGCCTGGTCGGGGCGCAGATTGTGGTACTCACCGCGGAACGGGACTATCTGCACCGGGGTTTGGGCGCCCAGCTTGCGGGCCACCACATCGGCATACAGACCGGCACAGTTGACGACGGTGGCTGCAGATACCGGGCCGCGTGGCGACTCGAGCTCGACACCGCCGGGTACGGGCACCGCACCGGTGACGGGCCAGGAGGTGCGGATCTCCACCCCCCGGCGGCGAGCCTCGCCGGCCATGGCGGCGGCAACCCGGCGGTAGTCGACAACGGCGACGCCGGGAATGTGGAGGGCGGCCACCCCGGCCACCTGCGGCTCTACACGCTGCAAACCGGAGCGGTCGAGCATGGCAAGGCCGGGTACCCCGTTGGCCCGGCCACGGCGCAGCAGCTCCGCAAGGGCCGGCATCTCCTCCTCAGTGACGGCCACGATCACCTTCCCCACCCTGCGATGGGGTATCGCGTGCGCCCGGCAGAACTCGATCATTCGTGCCGCCCCGGCGACGCACATATGCGCCTTCAGAGTTCCCGGCCGGTAGTAGACACCCGAGTGAATCACCCCGCTGTTGTGACCGGTCTGGTGGGTGGCCGGTTGCCGTTCCTTCTCGACGATCCCGACCCGAAGTGAAGGATCGGCGTCGCCGAGGGCGAGCACAGTGGCGAGACCGACGATTCCGCCGCCGACCACGACAACGTCCCACTCCACCGTGGTCACCGCCGGCCGTCGGCGAGGAATCCGGCTGCGGCTGCTGCGGCGATCAGCAGAAAGGCGATCCCGGCGACGGCCATGGCGGTCCCACCGGGGCCGAGCAAGCCGTCGAGCACGATCACGGCCGCCACAATGATGGCTTCGGCCGCGGCCGCGGCCAGCGCCACGGTGGCCACCGACCAGCCGCGGTCGGCGAGTTGGTCGTACATGTGGCTGCGGTCACCTGCGAACAGCGGCATGCCGGTGCGGCTGCGGCGCAGGACGGTGACCGCCAGATCCCAGGCGAACACTCCGAGCACACCCGCGGCGGCAACGGTTCGACCGATGCCGCCACCGGGTGAGGCCACCAGAGCACCGTAGGCGAGCACGACACCCAGCACATAGGCTCCGCTGTCGCCGAGAAACAACCGCGCCGGGCGCCAGTTGAGCACCAGGAACCCGGCCACCGCAGCCGCCGTCACCAGACCGTAGTACCCGTCGATGTCACGCACCGATGCGAGACCCCACAGCCCCAACCCCGCCACCACCGCCGCCGAGCCGACCAGCCCGTCGAGTCCGTCGAAGAGGTTGACCGCGTTGATGGCGGCGACCACCAACACCACGGCGAGCACCCGCATGCCGAGGCCGTCGCCGGGCAGGCGGGCCGTGTATGCCAGCACGATGCCGGCTCCCACCTCGACGCCGAGGCGGATCACGGGCGCCACCTCCGCCTTGTCGTCCCACAGGCCGAGCAGAAACACCACTCCGGTTGCCCAAGCCAGCCCGGCGTCGTAAATACCCGCAGCAGCCATCCCCGTGTGCATCCCGAGAAAGATCCCCCAGCCGCCCAGTGGAGCCAGCGGCCACCGGTGAGGTTTCAGAGCGGTTCCGTCGGGACGGTCCACGAAGCCGATGCGGGGCCCCAGCCAGACGCCGCCGAGACATGCGGCGAGCGACACTGCGGCTGCGAGGACTATCGGCAAAACATGGGCAGGTTACGGAATCGGACGACCACAACGGCGCATGTCCTTGTCGGCACGCCGGCGCTGCGCGACAATCGCACCCACCGGCCGACCGGCACGGACCGATGCCCGGCCGGCAGAGAGGAAGAGCATGAAGAGATTCCTCGGTTCTGTCTGCTACGTGCTCGCCGCTGTGGTCGTGGTCTTGGGTGCGCTCACCGCCCTACAGATGCGGGCACCGTTGTGGCAGAAAACGCTGACCATCGCCCTGGTGCTGCTCATCGGCGCCGCCCTCACCGGGCTGGGCAGACGGGCGCGGCAACCGGCCGTGAGGTGACCACCGGCCGACACCTCAGCTTCGACGCACACGAGCCACCCTGCCGCCACCTGCGGTGTCCATGATCCCCGATGCCAGGTTGACCACCGAGCCGACCGTCATCCCAAAGAAGGCACCCCCTATCACGTCGAGGGGCATGTGGGCACCTACATACACACGCAGTGCCAGCACGAGGACGGACCCTCCGTACAACACCCAGCGCACCTTCGATGAGACATACGGGGAGAAGACTGTCGCCAGGGTGAACAGCAGCACGGCGTGTCCGGAGGGAAAGCCGACACCACTCACCGGAGCGTGGAAACCGAGTCGAGTATCGTCGAAGAGGACCAGCGGCCGGCCCCTTTCCGCAATCGCCTTCATCCCCCTGGCGGCAAGCCAGCCGAGGAACAACCCTCCTGCCGCCAACGTGAGCGGAGGACGCCAATGACGGATGAGGAACCAGAGAACGACGGCGGCCACGGGAACGACGAGGGCGGCGCCGATCTGTTGCACCAGCCACAGCGCGGGGCCCGCCCCATGCGGCAGGCCGTTGACGGCATGGAAGACAGACTCTTCCCATCGTGCCGGTGGGTCGGCGATGAGCAGCGTGGAGGAGACCAGTCCAACTCCTGCCACGGCCAGGCGAGCGCCGTCGATGCGGTAGCGACGCACCCAACGCGACAGAGCCGGGGCACCGGAGGGGGGCTCGGAGTCGGTGTCCATGACCGCGGCAGGCTAGAACTGGTGGCGCGATCGTGAAGGGGTACACCGAGGGGAGGGAATACCGGAGTCGAGACGCCACTTGGAATCACCATGAGCGGTGATCTCGAATTCGTCTACGTCGGCGACCCGATGTGCTCCTGGTGCTGGGGCTTCGCCCCGGTGTTGCAGCGAATGCGCCAGGTATACGACGTTCCCATCCGCACCATCGTCGGCGGCCTCCGCCCCGGTCCCGGAGCTGAAATCCTCGACGCCCGCATGGAGCGCTATCTGGCACATCACTGGCACATGGTCGAGGAAGCCTCCGCTCAGCCCTTCGACCACAACTTCTTGAAACGCCGCGACGGCTGGCGTTACGACACCGAGATCCCGGCAATCGCCGTGGTCGCCATGCGTTCCCTCGACCCCACCGCGACGCTGGCATTCCACACCCGTCTGCAGAAAGCCTTCTACGCCGAGGGCATCGATATCACCGACCCCGGCGTCTACGAAGACCTCGTTGAAGAGTTCCCCGTGGACGGAACCGAATTCGGCCGCCGCTTCGCCTCGGCGGAGCTGAAGGCGCTCGCCTGGGACGATTTCAGCGAGGCTCGCTCGCTCGGTGTGAGCGGTTTCCCCACCCTTCTCGTCTTCGACGGTGAGGGTTACAAGGTGGCAACCCGGGGATTCATGCCCGCGGACCGACTGCTGCCGGCTCTGTCGGATTGGCTCCTGGAGCGCTCTGCCGGCTCCGGTGAGGGCCTGTTCTGCGAGCCGGGCGTCACCTGCTGAGCCGCACCTTCCCAACCGCGCGGTAGCCGACCCATCGGTAGGGTGGCGGCTCCACCGGGGAGGAGTGATCATGGGGAGAGGGCGGCTGAAGGCATCCATGGCGGCGTTTGCCGCCGTCGCCGGGTTGCTCAGCGCTCAGGCCCCCGCCGCAGCGACAGGCGTGCCGGCGGCGGCGCCGGTGGCCAAAGACGCACTCCTCGAAGGCAACCCAGACCTGGCGAAGGTGTCCATGCACCTGCTGGCTGCCCGCAGCCTCGCCCGCACAGATGCCCCTTCTGAGCAGATCGCGGCCCAGCTACCGGTGCTGCGCTTTTTCGACGGCCTGCCGCTGATCGAGATTCGGTATTCCAAGCTGACGGCGGCAACCGTCGCCCGGGTGGAGGGCATCGGGTTTCGCCCCACAGGGACCTTCCCCGAGCTGGGTGTCATGGTCGGTGTCGTCGACTACGAACTGCTCGACGAGATCGCCGCGGTGCCGGCGGTGGTGGTCATCCGCCCCGAATACGGGGCTCAGGTGGCAACCGGTTCCGTGACCAGCCAGGCAGACGCCTCGATACGGGCAGCGACGGCGCGTACCCAGTTCGGCGTCGACGGCACCGGCGTCACCGTCGGGGTGCTGTCGGACAGCTTCAACGACACCCTGGGAGGGGCCGTCGCCGGCACCGGGTGCAACCGGGCCGTCACCGGGATGCCCAACCAGGTCAGCGGCGACCTGCCGTCGTCGGTGAAACTGTTGGACAACGGGCTCGGCGGCAACAGCGACGAGGGGGCCGGCATGGCCGAGCTGATCGCAGACCTGGCCCCCGGCGCCGACCTCATGTTCCACACCGCCTTCAACAGCCTGGCCGACTTCGCAGCCGGCATCACCGAGCTGCAGGGCTGCGGAGCCGACGTCATCGTCGACGACATCATCTACTTCGCCGAACCCATGTTCCAGGACGGCCTCATCGCCCAGGCCGCCCAGGACGCCGTCGACGCCGGAGTCCCCTACTTCGCCTCCGCCAACAACCAGGGAAGTTTCGGTGTCGACTCCGACTACAGCGACTGGAACCCGGGAACAGACGACACCGCCTTCCCTCCCAGCGGCGACGACTTCCACGACTTCGGCGGCGGGGACCGCTTCGCATCGGTGACGATCCCCAACGGTGCGGGCGCCCGCTTCGTGCTGCAGTGGAACGAGCCGTTCTCCGGCACCTTGGGAGTGGGCGCCTTCAACGACCTGGACCTCTACCTGTGCTCGGCGGAGAACCCGGCGGCGTGCACCGTCGCCTCCAGCACCACCGTCCAGGGATGCTCCGTGGGCACAGTTCCCACGACCGATCCGCTGGAGATCATCGAGTACACCAACACCACCGGCTCGGCACAGACCGTGTATCTCGCCGTGGAGCATTACTGCGGCAGTGAGGACGCCCACTTCCGCATCGGCGCCTTCGGCATCAACATCTCCGTCACCGGCCTCACCTACGAGCCTTCCATCTACAACGAGTTCCAGCTATTCGGCCACGCCGCCGCCGCCGGTGTGGGGGCTGTGGCAGCCGTCGACTACCGGGAAATCGACTCGGGAGGGGCCACCACCGGCGGCCCGGAGATCAACGTGGAGAGCTTCAGCAACCTCGGCGGCGACCTCCCCTTCTACTTCGACCGCAACGGCAACCCGCTCACCGGCGCTCCGGTCACCCGCTTCAAGCCCGACATCGCCGCCCCCGACGGCACCAACACCACTTTCTTCGGAGGCACCGATCCCGAACCGGACGGGTTCCCCAACTTCTACGGCACCTCGGCCGCGGCGCCGCACGCGGCGGCGGTAGCCGCCTTGATGCTCGACCTCCGACCCACGCTGACGCCGGCGATGGTGCTCAGCGCGCTGCGCACCACAGCGGTCGACATCGAAGCTGCCGGATCGGACCCGCTGTCCGGTGCCGGCCTCATCGATGCGGTCGACGCCGTCGACGCAGCAAACACTGCCACCCCACCGGTGAATGATGATGTGGTGGATGCGGTGACGGTGGGCATCCCCTCAACCA
>CAZIEQ010000170.1:0-5740 GCA_964538725.1 uncultured Acidimicrobiia bacterium
GCAGAGGGCAGAGTGGTGTGAGAGTCACCCTGCCACGCGCCGGGGGGTTACTCGCGGGGTCACACTCTTAAAACCCCGGCCGCCATACGCGGTCCGCCGCGATCCGGATGTTCTGGAAGCGGCACAGCTTACGTAGCGATGCGTGGCGACGTTGCCGCCGATGATCTAGTGGCACATCACAATCGGGGTGATCGGATCGGTGTCATCAGCCGGTGACGATGATCTCGACGCGGCGGTTATGGCGACGACCCTCTGGATTGTCGGTGCCGTCCGGGTTGCCGTTCGGTGCGATCGGACTGGTCTCACCCAGGCCGAACGCCTCCATCGTGGCGCCTGGCAACCTGTCTGCCAAAGCCGATCGGACCGTTTCTGCTCGCCGTTTCGAGAGGTCGAGGTTGAACTCCGCAGATCCGATTGAATCAGTGTGCCCTATGACGGTGATCATTGGGCCACTCACCCCTTCCTCGACGATTGCCGCGGCCACTTCGTCCAAGGTGGCGGTCGCGTCCGTTGTCAGGGCGTCGGACCCGAAATCGAAGAGGACGGTGGCGTTGAGTGTGTAGACCGAGACTTCGTCGTTGCCTTTGACCTCGACGTCGTCGGTCTCCGATACCACCGGCAGGTCCCGCACCGATCGGGACAGGCAGAAAGCGTTGAAATCGACGGCGAGGTCCCCGTAATCGCTTCTTACCCCCACAAAGATCCCCTCATCGCAGGCCTCCACGTCGACAGAGAGTGCTGCGGCGGCCAGCGCGACGCGCCACACACCTGAGGAGGTGCCATCAGTCCACTCACCGGACCCTGTACAGGTATCCCACGCAAAGTTGCCTGTAACCCGGTCGGAGCCTTCGATGGCCCCGCCTTCATCGACGGTGCCATCACTGGCCAGCTTGACCTCCAGAATCCCGAGTCGGACACCGTCCGCGTCGACCTCCAGAGCATTCGGCGAGATCTCCACACCTGACGCCCCGATCATGACGTCTTCTCCGAGAACGAGACCGATCTCATCAGCGATGCCGGCCACCGAGCCGACATCCGACAGATCGACGTCGAGCGAATCTGGCCGCACGAACGCGCTCGCCAGCGAACCGTCATCGGTGATGCTCAAGGCAAACGGACCGCCATCATCGCCGTCGAACGTGCCGAGGTAGAAACCGACACAGTTCGCCCGCTGGCCGGCACCGGACGGTCCCATGGTGGAAGAAACGCCAAGGACCGTGGGCGACATCTCATCCTCCGCCGACCCTGCACAGGCTCCGGCCATAAGAGCCACGACAGCTATCCACACGTAGCCTCGACCCCGCACTACAGCCTCCCTCGATGGTCGCCGTCCCGTCATTGTGGCAGCAACGCCCAGCGCCACGCCGATCAGTCACCCAAGCTGTGCATCGAGAGCGACTTCGGACCACCGGGTCGTACACCATGCATTCTCTGAAGCCCGCCGCCTGCCCTAACACTCCGGTCCCAGCTCTGTCGGCTTTCAGGGGGTTTGTTGGTAGTGGTGTAGGTGTGGCCGAGGTGACTGATCTGTCGTCACTGAGGAGCCCTTGGAACTCGAACGCCTCGATGAACAGCACTATGCCCTTCCCCCTCGATGTGGAACACCCACAGGCCGAGGGCGGAGAGCCTTGCCACGTCCACACAGAATATGACAACACCTCACTCAGGTTATATACTGTGATCGTTCACGTAGGGGCGGAGCCCCGTTCAGCAAACGAGAGGTGACAATGGCACGCGTCGTAGGCATCGACCTGGGTACCACCAATTCGGTGGTCGCCGTCATGGAAGGTGGTGAGCCCACGGTCCTGGAAAACGCCGAGGGGCACCGCACTACTCCCTCAGTGGTGGCCTTCTCCAAAACGGGCGAGGTATTGGTGGGGGAAGTCGCCAAACGCCAGGCGGTCACCAACGCCGAGCGCACCATCCGCTCGGTGAAACGCGAAATGGGGTCCGACTGGAGCGTCACGATCGACGACAAGAAGTACACCCCTCAGGAGATCTCGGCCCGGATCTTGATGAAGCTGAAGCGGGACGCCGAAGTCAAGCTCGGGCAGCCCGTCGTCGAAGCTGTCATCACGGTGCCCGCATACTTCGGCGATGCGCAGCGACAGGCCACCAAGGAAGCCGGTCAGATCGCCGGCCTCGAGGTGCTGCGCATCATCAACGAGCCCACCGCCGCGGCTCTCGCCTACGGCCTGGACAAAGAGGGCAAAGACCAGACGATTCTCGTCTACGACCTCGGCGGGGGCACGTTCGACGTGTCCGTACTCGAGATCGGCGAAGGTGTCTTCGAGGTCAAGTCGACCAGCGGAAACACACGCCTGGGCGGTGACAACTTCGACCAGAAGATCATCGATTGGCTGGTTTCCGAGTTCAAGAACGAGACCGGCGTCGATGTGTCCAATGACGCCATGGCGATGCAGCGCCTCAAGGAGGCCGCAGAGAAGGCGAAGATCGAGCTGTCGACCGTCGCCCAAACCGAGATCAACCTGCCGTTCCTGACCGCCACCGACGCCGGACCGCAGCACCTGCAGAAGCCTCTGACACGTTCCGACTTCCAGAAGATGACCGAGGACCTGGTCCTCTCCACCAAGAAGCCCTTCGATCAGGCCATCTCCGACGCCGGCATTCCCGTCGATGAGATCGATCATGTGATCCTGGTGGGTGGTTCCACGCGGATGCCGGCCATTCAGGAACTCGTCACCGAAATGACGGGCAAGGAGCCTCACCGGGGTGTCAACCCTGATGAGGTGGTGGCCGCCGGTGCCGCCTTGCAAGCCGGCGTGCTGAAAGGGGATGTGAAGGACATCCTCCTTCTCGACGTCACGCCGCTCACTCTGGGAATCGAGACGATGGGAGCGGTCACGACGAAGATGATCGAGCGCAACACGACGATCCCCACCCGCCGTTCGGAGATCTTCACAACTGCCGCCGACAGCCAGCCGGAGGTCGAGGTCCACGTCCTGCAGGGTGAGTCGGAAATGGCCGACCGCAACAAGTCCCTCGGCCGCTTCAAGCTCGGCGGCATTCCGCCCGCTCCCCGCGGCGTCCCCCAGATCGAGGTCACGTTCGACATCGACGCCAACGGAATCGTCAACGTGTCGGCGAAAGACCTCGGTACGGGCAAGTCGCAGGCGATAACCATCACCGGCGGGACGGCCCTCGCCCAGGACGATATCGACCGCATGGTGAAGGATGCCGAAGAGCACGCCGCCGAAGATGCCGTGCGCCGCGCCGCGGCCGACGCTCGCAACCGTGCCGACAACGTTTCCTACCAGACAGAGAAGCTGCTCGAGGAACACGGCGACAAACTCAACGACGAAGAGCGCAAGAGCATCGACGACGCATTGGCGGACCTGAAGACCAGGCTCGGAGAGGAGGCCGCGTCGCCCGACGCATTGAATGCCGCCGCCGACGCCGTGCTGGCGGCCTCCCAGGTGCTGGGAACGAAGGTATACGAGTCGCAGCAGGCAGAGGCTGACACAGGGCAGGCGAGTGCCGGAGACGACGACGTCGTTGATGCAGAGATTGTCGAGGAGGACGAGTCTTGATGGACGGTCAGGACCTGCAGGCTCGGGATGAGGCGAGCACCGAGGTGGTCACAGGCGAGGTCGTCGACGCAGCAGCGCCGCTCACAGACGAGGAACTTCCGCCTGACCCCGCACAGGCCCTTCCACTGCTCGCGGAGCAGCTGGTGACGGCCCGGGCCGACGCCGACCAGCTACTCGAACATCTGCAGCGCAAGCAGGCCGAGTTGGAGAACTTCCGCAAGCGGGCGCAACGGGATGCAGTCGAGGTGCGTGCCTTTGCATCGTTGCGGCTCGTGGAGGCGATGCTTCCCGTGCTGGACTCGTTCGACGTCGCGTTCGCCCACGATCCGCAGACCCCCACCGAGGAGAAGCTGGTTGCGGGAATCCGCAGCACATACACCCTCATCTTCGACATCCTCCGCAAGGAGGGTCTGGAGGCAGTCGAGGCCGACGGTGTGCCTTTCGACCCCGAGTGTCACGAAGCCGCCGCCGCTCCCCCCGAAGGCGAAGGGGTACTGATGGTGAGCCAGGAGCTGCGGCGGGGTTACCGCATCGGCGAGCGGGTGATTCGCCCCGCCCTGGTGGCAGTGGACTATGCGTAGGGAGTGGATCGAGAAGGACTACTACGCCGTTCTCGGCGTGGCCAAGACTGCCTCCGGACGAGAGATCAAGACTGCTTTTCGCAGACTGGCCCAGCAGTATCACCCCGACGCCAACGAGGGCGACCCGACCGCGGAAGAGCGGTTCAAAGACATCACCGAGGCATATGAGGTGCTGGGCGACAAGGAACAGCGCAGGGAGTACGACGAGGTGCGCGATTCGATGGCCCGGGGTGCCTTCGTCGGCGGTCCCGGTGGTGCCCGCTACACCCGTTTCGACCTGGGTGATCTCCTCGACGGCGGCCTCGGTGACGTATTCAGCGTGTTTGGGGGTGTCGACAGGCCCCAGCCCGGCGCGGACGCGACCACACAGGTCACCTTGAGTTTTCACGAGGCCCTCGCAGGTGCCACACGCAAGCTCGTCCTGGACGGGGGAGTGGCGGTGAATGTCCGCATCCCCGCGGGGGTGGCCAACGGCACCCGCATCCGGGTGCGCGGCAAAGGCGGTCCGGGCCGCAGCGGAGGCCCTCCCGGTGACCTGTACGTTCTGGTCAACGTCGGCTCCCATCCACTCTTCGACCGCCAGGGCGACGACCTGCTACTAGAGGTGCCCATCGGATATGCCGAAGCGACGCTGGGCGCTGAGATTCGGGTTCCCACACTGGAGGGAGCGGTGACCGTCAAGGTGCCGCCGGGGACCCGACACGGCACAACACTGCGGGTCCGCAACAAAGGGGTAGCCCGGGCTGGCGGACGTCGCGGGGATTTGCTGGTCAAGGTCTCAATCGCGGTACCGGCCGAGATCGATGCCGAGGAGCGGACGCTCGTCGAAGGATTGCGGCCCTTTGAAGATGAGCGCCGGCTGCGTCAACGACTGGGGGTCTGATGCCCAAGAAACACGAAGCCGTCTACATCATCTCGGTGGCTGCGGAGCTCGCCGGGGTTCACCCCCAGACATTGAGGATCTACGAGCGGCGGGGCCTGATCGAGCCCTACCGCACCCCGGGCGGCACCCGCCGCTACTCCGAGGAAGACCTGGAGCGCCTCGGGCTGATCCAAGAGTTGACCGCCGATGGGGTCAATCTGGAGGGGGTGCGTCGCATCCTCTACCTGCAGGAGCAGATGGACCGTCTGCAACACCAGGTGCGACGGCTGCGCCGTCTCCTCGGCGAGGCCGAACGACGCCGAGGCGAAGCAGCGACTCGTGAGACCGATGCAGTCGCCTTGCATCGCCGCGGCACCCTCCCCGACGTTGTCCGGCCCCGCTGGCGAGACCTCCTCGAAGGCTGAAACCCACCGTCCCTCCCGCACCGGGGCTCAGCGGCGCAGGGCGTCCCTGATCTCAGTGAGAAGCACGATGTCTTCAGATGGGCCTGCGGCGCTCTCCTCCTCCGGTGCGGAGAAGCGCGCCTTGAAGGCGTTGTATGGCTTGACAACGAACAGGAACAGAGCCAGCGCCACCAACAAGAAAGAGAGCACCGCATTCAGAAACGCCCCGTAGGAGATCACCGAGTCACCCACGTCGATAGCCAGCGTGTTGAAGTCGGGTTGCCCGAAGATCGCCCCGATCACCGGCGTGCGGACGTCCCCGCCGAGCGACGCGTCGACGGG
>CAZIEQ010000171.1:0-5670 GCA_964538725.1 uncultured Acidimicrobiia bacterium
CAGCCGTGGTGGTCAACAACCGGCCCGGTGACGGTGCAGATCCTGCCGCCGACACTGCAGCCGCCATCGCAGCCACCGGGGGGCAGGCCATCGCCGACCGTCATCCCGTCGAACAGGCAGGCGCGGCCGAAGCGATGGTGTCCGCGGCCCGGGAGCGGTTCGGCGGAGTCGACATCGTGGTTGCCAACGCCGCCGTCGCCGACCGGGCCCGCTTCGCCGGTTCGGATCCCGACCGGTTCCGCGAAGTCATGGAAGTCGATTTCTTCGCCCCGGTGGCGCTGGCGCGGGCCGTGCTGCCGCACCTTCAAGAGCGCGATACAGGCCGGCTCCTGTTCATCACATCGGCTGCGGGGCTCTACGGCGACTTCGGGTTGGCCTCCTACGCGGCCGCCAAGGGTGCACTGGCCGCCTTTGCCCGCACCTTGGCGTTGGAAGTCACCGACGGCGGGGTGCAGGTCAACCTGTTGGCACCGTTCGCGGCGACGCAGATGACGGCCGGTTTCCTCGACGAGTCCAGCGTCGCACAACTCCATCCCGACCTGGTGACCCCCGCCGCGCTGTACCTCGTCTCAGCCGACTGCACGATGAGCGGGGAGACCCTGGTCGCCGGCGGCAACCGGTTTCGCCGCTTCGCGGGCGGGGAGTCCGCCGGGGTCACCTTTCCCGGCAGCTCGGTGATCGGGGACCGGTCGTTCATCGACGCCCTCGGTGACATCGTTTCGCTCGATGGGTGGCAGCCGTTTCGCAGTGGCGGTGAGTCTTTTCGTAACCTCATGGGCCTGGAACCCGGTTGACATTCCCGCGGGTACCGCAATGGAGGTAGGCACGATGGAATGGGCAGCCCTGGCGGCAGCGCTCGGGGTCGGCTTCGGCATCACCGCCGGCTCGGTGCTCGTGCTGTGGGTGCTGTCGATCATCCGCGGCGACGTGTCCACCATCGATACCGTCTTCAGCGTCATAGTGGTCGCCGGGGTGGCGGTCGCAGGCGGCGTGATTGGGGCCGCCCCCACAATCCGCAAGATCTCCATCCTGGCTCCGCTCGCCGTTTGGTCGCTGCGCCTCACCGCGTACGTGGGCTGGCGCAAGTGGGGTGAGGGTGAAGATCCCCGCTACACCAGGCTGCGCTCCTGGACGGCGCCGGGGTGGCCGTTTCACCGATTCGCTCTGCGCCAGGTCTTCGGCCTGCAAGGTGTGGCGCTGTTCCTGCTTTCGCTTCCACCGATCATCAGCCTCACCGCCTCCCAACCCCGACGTCTCGGCCCCCTCGCCTACGTTGGCGGCACGATGTGGCTGGTCGGCTTCTTCTTCGAGGCTGTGGGCGACTGGCAGCTTGTCAGGTTCAGATCCGACCCGGGCAATCGGGGCCGGGTGCTCGACAGCGGCCTGTGGCGCTACACCCGCCATCCCAACTACTTCGGCGAGTTGACGATGGCGTGGGGGATCTTCGCCATCTCCCTACAGGTCCCCTGGGCAGCGCTGGGAGTCGTCGGTCCCGCCTTCTACACCCGCCTCGTGCTGCAGGTGACCGGCACCCCCACATTGGAGAAGAAGCTGACCCGGGAGAAGCCGGGCTACACAGAGTATGTGGCCCGCACCAGCCCCTTCTGGCCCCGGCGACCGGCCGGCACCTGATGCCCAACTGGAATCTCAACCGGCAGCCATCTGCTCCCGAAGCTCTGCCTTGAGCACTTTGCCAAGCGGGTTGCGCGGCAGCTCGGCGACGACGATGAGCCTCTCCGGCAGCTTGTAGGAGGCGATCCCCTGGGCACGCAGGTGGGCGGCGAGGCCGTCCAGTTGAGGAGGGTCATCAGCGGCGGGAACCACGAACACGGCCACGACCTCACCGAGGTCGCCGGCGGGGGCGGCAACCGCGGCCACCTCCCTCACCTGGGGATGGGTGAGCAGCATGGTCTCCACTTCAGTGGCGGAGATGTTCATCCCGCCGCGGATGATGATGTCCTTCGCCCGGTCGACAAAGCGGTAGTAGCGGGGGTCACCTGGCGGCCCGGCGATCTCGAACAGGTCTCCGGTACGGAAGAAGCCGTCGGCGTCGAACTCCGTACCGTCGGAGTGGAGATAGCCACCGAACACGGTAGGACCGCGGAAACGCAACTCGCCGATGCGACCGGGCTGGGTGATCTCCTCCCCGCTTTCGGGGTCGACGAGGCGGGTTTCGTTCTCCGATGCCACCGGGGTTGGCCAGTCCATCTCGGAACGGCCGAGGCGGGGGAAGAACCGTGCCCGTTCCCCAGGGTCGGGTACCAGCTCCCGGGTCGACAGCAGGGCGGCACCCTCGTTGGATCCGAAGATGTTGATCACCTCGATGCCATGCTGGCTCTGCCAGCCGGTGACCATGCTCGGATCGAGCGGCGCCGCTCCCGAGGCGATGGCGCGCACACTCGACATGTCGGCAGTGGCCAGCAGGTCGGTGGAACGGAGCAGCATGTTGAGCAGAGGCGGCGGTGCCACCGTGTAGGTGATCTGCTCGCTGCCGACCTGGGAGAGGAAGACGACCAGGTCGAACGGCTGATGCAATACCAAGCGGAAGCCGGCCAACAGCCAAGGGACCAGCATGCCTCCGATGCCGGCCATGTTGACCAGGGGAAAGGGGCACAGCACCCGGTCGTCGGCTGTGAGACCGACACCGGCGACGTTGAACTTGCCGGCCGCAACCCACCCGTTGTGAGTGCGGGGGACGCCTTTGGGAGTGCCGGTGGTGCCCGAAGTCCAGCAGATGGTTGCCACCTCGTCGGGATGGCCGGCCGGAGTCGGAACGGGATCATCACCGCCCGGGTCGAGTGTCAACCGGTGGAACTGATCACCGCCTGGTCCGTAAACCCACAGCCGGGGTTCGGCGAAGCCGGAGGCGACGGAAGCAACCGTTTGGAGCTGGTCCGACCGGTCGGGGCGGGCGCCGGTTATGAATCCGGCGAGCGCGGCGGCCTCCCAGCCCGTCGCCAGCTCATGACTGCGATGCTGGATGGGAAAAGGCACTCCAACCGCTCCGAGACGGGCAAGCGCCAGCAGGCTGACAGCCAGCTCGGCCACGTTGGGAAGCTGGATACCTACCGGAGAACCGTGGCCGACACCGTCGGCGGCGAGGCGGGCGGCTACGGCGTCGACAGCGCCGACGACTTCTGCCCAGGTGAGACGTTGTTCATCGCCTGAGAACCAGGCCGAGCGGTTGGGAGCGTCGACGAGAGCGACCGCATCGGGCCGCTCCGCCGCCCGGGCATCCAGGAGCTGGGAGAGGGTGTCACTGCCCCACCATCCCGATGCCCGGTAACGGTCGATCAGCGCCGCGTCGTAGACCACGGCGGTCACACTACCGACGACGCCGAACACTCACCGGAGGTTGGGAGGAACCTGGCGCGCGGCCGCCGTGGGGTGGGCAGGTGCAGCACACTTGCGGACCTCATAGCCGGTGAGCATGGCGGAGTGAGAAGCCATATCGATGTCGTCTGCGCCCCATCCTCGCCACTCCGGGGCCTTCGACGACATCGGTGAGGGCATCCGCAACCCTCACCCAAGGTGGGCTGCGACGCGGCGGATCGGACTCAGCACGCCGCGCAATGCCCGCGACCGCAGGGTTAGGGTCCGCCGCGGGGACGGGAGGGCTTGTTGGCCGGACGCCGCATCGCACTGCTGCTCATACACGGCATGGGCGAACCGCTGCCGTTCGAGGTGACCGATTCGTTCGCCACCGGCCTCACCGATGCATACAGCCTCACACCCGCGGAGTGCCGCGCAGGGAAACGAGATGGATCGGTCGCCGACACCGACCGCAACAGTGTGCAGCTGGTCCACGGCTTTACCGCCGAGGATGAGGCGCACTCCTACGTCTCCGTCAATGTCGCCGGCCCGGGAGAGCCCGTACCCGACATCGACATCCACGAGGCCTACTGGGCGCAGCGGCCCCAGGGACTCATCAAGCTGCGGGCACTCTTCAAATGGATGTTGCTGCAGGCATTCGCTCCCCTGCGGCGCTGGGCCGAACAGGGCACCATTCTGCCCCAGATCGGCGAGCTGCGGCGATTCCTGGGAGAGGTGGCCCTGACGCTGTTACTGCCTCTCACCATCGTCCTTTTCGGTACTGCCGCCATTTGGCTGCCGGCGGCGGTGGTAGACCACGGCCGCAAAGTGGCCGATGTGCTCGACGTGGACGCCCTCGCCGACAACCGCTGGCTGCTGGGGTTGGGAGTGGTGGGCATCGCCTTCGTCGTCGTCGGGGTGGTAATCGGAATCGGTGCCTGGCGGCTCGGGCGCCTTCACCGCACCGAGCGGGCCAACGTGGCCGCTGCCCGGCGGAAGCACCCCGACTGGGACGCTGAATATGGACTCGATCCCGACACTCGTCTCGCCGGCATCGCCCGATGGCGAGTCTGGTCGTGGTGGGCTCTCCTCCTCGCTCCCATCGGAGTGGGGCTGATCGCCGTTGCTGGGATCAACTGGCGTGAGGTCGCCGAGCAGGTCGACCCCGGCGGCCGGGACTGGCTGCTCCTCGGCCAGGTAGCCGCCACCGCTGCCGGTGTGCTGCTGGCCAAGTTCCTCGTCGACTACATGGGGGATGTCGCCGTTTACGCTCAGGGCATCGACGGCAAGTCGCAGTTTGCCGGCGTCCGCCAGGACATCCTCGACGACGCCGTCTCCCGCCTGGAACAACTCCTGGCAACTCCGGGCTACGACAAGGTGTACGTTGCAGCACATTCTCTGGGAAGCGTCGTCGCCTACGACGCAATCAACCACCTGATCACCGAGAAACGCGCCCGCGCCGCCACCCACACCCCGGGGCCGAACTTTGCCAAGCTCGGTGGGTTCCTCTCCTTCGGATCGCCTCTAGACAAGGTGTATTACTTCTTCCGTAAACGCGATATCGGCAAACCCGTACGCGCCCAACTCATCTCATCGCTGACACCGCTCCGCAAGTCCACATCGCACCGGCGCTACGGGGCGGCCGAGTTCGAGCGCTACCAATTGCCCGCGATGAGGAACTTCCGGTGGTGGAGCGCCTGGTCGGGAATGGACATCCTCGGCGCACACCTCGACTTCTACGAGCCCGACCGCCAGTGCCGGTTTCACTACGGCTGGAACCCGGTCAAAGCGCATACCGGATACTGGAGGGACCCCAGCTTTTACCGCCTTGTGCGCAGCTGGCTGGAGGGAACGGATGACTGCGTGCCTCCCGACGTGGACTGTGCGGGGTAGGCCGGCGCAGGGAACGCGGAAACCGTTCATCAGGAACTCGGCGCGGGTCAAGCCAACCGCCTCATCACCGAGGTTCCACATCTCCACTTCGGCACATCTACCCGGGCACGCTTTGACTCCAATCAGCAACCCGAAGTCGACTCCGAGAATGCCATCGGTCGGTGACTCCGCGACTGGTGCCGGGTAATACTCACTGGCAGCTGCCGCCACCGGCGGTGCTCACCGGAAGGCGGCGTGTCGTCAACACTGCGGTGCCGGTGAGAACGCCATCGGCGAGCCGGCCCAGGGCCTTGTTGGCGTGCGCGAGGGGATGTACTTCCACCTGGGTGCGAATGGGTATCTCCGCGGCGAGGTCGAGGAACTCGGTGGCGTCACGGCGGGGGGAGGTGGGGAGGCCGCGGATGCTGCGCCGCCGCCACAGCCGACGCGTGGACGAACAGGCGACGCGGCACAAGCGCGCGACCC
>CAZIEQ010000172.1:0-5651 GCA_964538725.1 uncultured Acidimicrobiia bacterium
AGGACTAGAGTGCGGTGGGGATCCTGCGCGGCGCGGGCGCCCCTCGCTGTCGGGGTGGTGTCATGCGGCGGTGGGGGCGGCGGTTCAACCCCGCCCGGTCCCGGTGACCCGCTTGCCGGGGAGGGGCTCT
Organism: uncultured Acidimicrobiia bacterium; assembly: GCA_964538725.1. Classification (GTDB taxonomy): domain Bacteria; phylum Actinomycetota; class Acidimicrobiia; order Spongiisociales; family JAOTWH01; genus CAZIEQ01. Next base: position 131 of record CAZIEQ010000172.1, read on the forward strand.
TCGGTCGAGCCTGTGCGGCGTGTCACGGTGCCCAAGGTGAAGGCGTCGACGGTTTCGCCGCTTCGCTGGTAGGAAGCGAGTTCATCGCGGTCACGCCGGACATAGAAATGATCGAGTTCCTCAAAAGGGGCGTTACCGGAGGCGATCCGCGTAACACGACCGGAGTGCCGATGCCACCGCGGGGCGGCAGCCCTACGCTATCCGACCAGGACCTGGCAGACATTGTCGCCTGGTTGCGAACCGTCGCCTAGAACGGGGAGAAGATGATTCACGGCGGACAGATCATCGCCCGGGCCTTGGCATCCGAAGGCGTCGACACCGTGTTCAGCCTCACCGGCGGCCATATCGTCCCCATCCTCGACGGATGCGCCGCAGAAGGCATGCGTATCGTCGACGTGCGCCACGAGCAGACCGCAGCCCACGCCGCCGAGGCCTACACCCGTCTCACAGGCAAGCTGGGAGTGGCCGTCGTCACCGCAGGACCCGGGGTCACCGACGCCGTCACCGGTGTCGCCAACGCCTGGTATGCGGGAACGCCGATGCTCCTCCTCTCCGGACGGCACCTCGTTCGCCAGGAACTCATGGGCGGCCTCCAGGAGATGGATCATCCCGCCCTGCTGCGCAGCATCACCTCATGGGCGGGCACAGGATGGGAGACCGACCGGCTGGCGGAGACCGTTTCGGTTGCCGTCCGCCACGCCTTCGCCGGGCGGGGAGCGCCGGTCTTTCTCGACGTGCCTCTCGACGTGCTGGCAGGCACCGTCGAAGAGACCGCGGTCACCTACCCTTCGCGCTACCGCCACCAGACTTCTTCAGGGGCAGACTCTTCCACCGTCGACCGCATAGGCGGGATTCTGATGGCGGCGCAGCGGCCGATCGTCTTCGCCGGAGCCGAGCTGCACGGCGAAGGAGCCGCCCTGGGCGCCCTTGTGGAGGCCTTGGCGGCACCCACCTATCTGAACTCACGGTCAAGGGGTGCGCTGCCGTACGGCCATCCCCTGCTGGGGAACCGGGCGCGCAGCCAGGCATTCGCCGCCGCCGACGTCGTTCTCGCCTTAGGCGTCGACTGGGATTTCCGCACCGGATATGGACGCAAGATCGCCGCCGATGCCACCGTCATTCACATCGACGCCGACGCCACCAAGATCGGGTGGAACCGGCCCGTTGACATTGGAGTCGTTGCCGATCCGGCACGGGTCGTCGCCCAGCTCGCCACCGCCTGCGAAGGGGCCTCCGCTGCTCCCGAATGGGCGCTGCAGGTGGCCGGCTGGGAAGCGGAGAAGCAACAAGCTGCCGACGATGGTGTGGTAGACGGCAGCCCGGTCATGCCGGAACGTTTCGCCCATGACGTGGCCACCTTCTTCGGCACCGACTCGATCATCTCCGTCGACGGCGGCGACATCGTGTCGACAACGGCGCGTTGGCTGCGCATCTCCACCGCCGGCCATGTGCTCGACCCGGGCCCTTTCGGCACTCTGGGAACCGGCCCCGGGTTCGCCATCGCCGCCCAGGTGGCCTTCCCCGACAAGCTCGTAGGCATCATCTACGGCGACGGTGCCTTCGGCTTCAACGGCTTGGAATATGACACCATGATCCGCCACCGTCTCCCCATAGTCGGCGTGGTCGGTAACGACGGAGTGTGGAGCAACGTGAAGACCTTCCACAAGCTGTTCTACCCCGAACATGTGATGGCCACCGACCTCGGAGTGCAGCGATACGACCGCATCGTCGAGGGGCTCGGCGGCCACGGCGAGTTCGTCACCACAGCCGAAGACCTCACAGCTGCCCTGGAGAGGGCACGTGCCAGCGGCACGGCGTCGTTGGTGAACGTCCACATCGCCGAGACGGTGCGGATGAGCAGCACCTACACGTCGTGACCGCCGGCAACATGGCAACATGGCGACGGCTGACACGCGACTACTACCTGATCGCGGCCCTGTACACGCTGTCGGCTTCGATCATCTGGGGAGTCAACACCCTGTTCCTCCTCGACGCCGGCCTCGACTTCTTCGAAGTGTTCATCGCCAACGCCGCCTTCACCGCAGGAATGGTTCTCTTCGAAATCCCCACCGGCGTAGTTGCCGACACACTGGGCCGCCGAGTCTCCTTCCTCTTCTCAGCAGCCACCCTCGCCGGGTCGACGGTGCTGTATGTCGTCCTCGCCGAGACCGGCGCCGGAGTGATCGCGTTCACAGTCGTCTCGGTATTCCTCGGCCTCGGGTTCACCTTCTATTCGGGGGCTGTGGAAGCGTGGCTCGTCGACGCTCTGCGGCATGCAGGCTTCACAGACGGCCTCGACCACGTCTTTGCCCGCGGGCAGCTCATATCCGGTGCCGCCATGCTGGTCGGTACCGTCGGCGGCGGGCTGCTCGGCCAGATCGATCTGTCGGTGCCCTTCATCGTCCGCACCCTGATGCTGGTGGTCGTCTTCGGTGTCGCCCATCTCCGCATGCACGACCTGGGGTTCACCCCCAACCGCGTCTCCATCGGCGAGCTACCGGCCGCCATGAGGAGGGTGGCTGCGGCCAGCATTCGCTTCGGGTGGCAGCAGCCCCAGATGCGTCTTCTGGTTGTGGTCTCCTTCGTGACGGGCGGATTCTTCGTATGGGCGTTCTACGCCTGGCAGCCGTACTTCCTCGAACTGCTCGGCGAGGACGGGGTGTGGGTGGCTGGAGTCATCAGCGCCCTCATCGCGGTGGCCATGATGATCGGCAACGAGATCGTCGACTGGCTCACCAGATTCTGCGGCCGCCGTACCACGCTGCTGCTGTGGGCCGCCGGGATGCAGACCGGTGCCGCCGTCGTGGTGGGTGTCACCAGCTCATTCGTCGTGGCCGTCGGCTTCTTCCTCATCATCATGGTGGGGATGGGCATCACCGGCCCGGTGCGCCAGGCATACATACACCACATAGTCCCCAGCGAACAACGTGCCACCGTGGTGTCGTTCGACTCGATGGTTGCCAGCCTGGGCGGCACCGGTGGCCAGTTGGGTTTGGGCGCGTTGGGGCGGTCGCAAGGGATCGGTCCCGGCTTCGTCGTCGGAGGGCTCGCCACGGTTCTGGCGCTCCCCCTCATCGCCCTGGTGCGTCGCGGCGGTGGGTCGGCTGATGTGATCGTGGGGAACAAGGCCGGTGTCGACGGAACCTGGGCGTGTGACGGTGCACCTCCGGTGGCGGCGGTGCAATCCCAATCCCGTGAGGCTCTCGTCGGCTAGAGGACCGAGACCATCGCCTGCCGTGCATCTCCTGTTCGCAGAGAGTCCGGGTCGTGACGGAAACGGAGAACCGTGCGTGCCGGCGGGCCGGACACCCGCGTCTGTGCGCAGCCGGGATCGCCCGGACTGGAGACCATATGGAGCGGGCCGGCATTGAAGTGAAGCCGACCTTCGATCGCCGGCACTTCTCGGTCGTTCGTCCCCGCCACACCACCAGGCTCGCGCTTCTCCCTCAACGGCGGCGGCTTCACAGTCGCGCTCGAGCATCATGGTGGGTGGGTGTGCTCAGGTTGGTGGCGGGCAACCAACTCCTGAGGGCATACTGGGATCACGAAGGAGGTGCCCGCACATGTCCGATCGATTCCAACCCATCTCGATGGAGCAGCTCACCGACTGGGTGTTCACCGAGTTGGATGAGCGTGATTCGATCTTCGGCATCCCCCGCGACGCTTTCTTCCGGCCGGCCGCCGGCGACAGGTTTCGCCTCCACAAATATGGGGATCTGCTGGAGACCCCCTTCGGGGTGGCCGCCGGACCCCATACCCAGATGGCACAGAACATCGTCGTCGCCTGGCTGTGCGGTGCCCGCTTCATCGAGTTGAAGACGGTGCAGACACTCGACGAGCTCGACATCAACAAGCCCTGCATCGACGTGGAAGACGAAGGTTACAACGTCGAGTGGTCCCAGGAGCTCAAGGTATACGAGTCTTTCGACGAGTACCTGCGCGCCTGGGTGCTGATCCACGTGTTGCACGACGAGTTCGGTTTTCCCGGCGACCGCCCGGGGATGATCTTCAACATGAGCGTCGGCTACAACCTCGAGGGCATCCTCGAGCCCAACGTGCAGTGGTTCCTCGACGTGATGGGCGACGCCTCCGAATACCTGCCCCGATATGTGGACATAGTCGCCGGTCGGCGGGCAGCAGCCCGCAGCATCGACATCCCCGAATGCATGTCCACCAGCGTCACCCTGTCGACGATGCACGGCTGCCCCCCCGACGAGATCGAACGGATCAGCACCTATCTGCTCGCCGAACGCCGCCTGCACACGTCTGTGAAATGCAATCCCACCCTTCTCGGTCCCGACCGGGTGCGACGCATCGTCAACGACGAACTCGGCTTCGCGGACGTGCCGATACCCGACGAAGCCTTCGAACACGACCTTCGCTACCGCGACGCGGTGCCGATGTTCCACAACCTGCGCCGGGTCGCCTCATCGGCGGACAGAACCTTCGGTTTGAAGCTGAGCAACACTCTCGAAGTGAACAACTTCCGCAGCGTGTTCCCCGACGACGAGATGATGTATCTGTCGGGGCGGGCCCTGCACGCGGTCACATCCAACCTGGCGCTGCGCCTCAACGAGGAGTATCGGGGCGCCATGCTGCTGTCATTTGCCGGCGGCGCCGACTGCTTCAACGTGGCCGGCCTTCTCGGCTGCGGTGTGAAGACGGTCACCGTGTGCTCCGACCTCCTCAAGTCGGGCGGCTACATGAGGATGCTGCAATACATGGAGAACCTCGACGCCGCATTCGACGAGGTTGGGGCCGCCGACCTGGACGACTTCGTCGCCAAGACGGCGAGACGCCGCCGAGGCTTCGCCGAGTTCCCGACCCTTGTGGAGTTTGGTGCACTCGCCGACAGCGACCTGGCGTTGGCGGCGGAGGACTGCGCCTCGCTGGCCGACGCTGTCGGTGCCGCCGTTGATCGCCCGGTGGCCGCCGTCGTCGAAGAGTGGGCGGCGGCAAACGGATTCGACGGTGCAAGAACGGCGGCCGGGGCCTGCCGTGCCCTGGCCCGGGTCAACCTGCGGGAATATGCGGCCGCCGCCCGCAGCGACTGGCGACTGCAGAAGCATTCCTTCCGTACCGACCGTTCCAAAACGTCGCGTGAGCTCGACCTGTTCGACTGCATCGAGGCGCCCTGCGCCGACGAATGTCCCGTCAACCAGAAGGTCCCCCAATACATGGCTGCGGTGCGCGACGGCGACTTCGCAGGCGCCGTTGCCCTGACCAGAGAGGACAATCCACTGCCCGCCATCTTGGGGCGAGTTTGCGACCACCTCTGTGAGGACACCTGCATCCGCACCCATTACGACCAGCCGCTCGCCATCCGCCACATCAAACGCTTCATCATGTCCCACGAGGACCTGCCTGCGATGTTCCCCCGCGCCGCCGACGGCAAAGGCAAAGTGGCAGTCATCGGTGCCGGCCCGGCGGGCCTGTCCGCCGCTCAGGAGCTGGCGTATGGCGGGTTCGCGGGGGCCGGGGTCGAAGCCCACACCCCTCCCCGCGGGCGGGTGGGCGGGGC
>CAZIEQ010000173.1:0-5638 GCA_964538725.1 uncultured Acidimicrobiia bacterium
CATGAAGGCCACAACTCGATCGGCGCCTAGCCACACTGGTGAGGAGAGAACGAGAGAGAAAGCAGCGCACCCTGAGGCGGCTGCTGGCGGCAGCCGCCGCCGTCACGCTGATAGCCGCCGCGTGCGGTGGCGACGATGAAGGTCTCGGCACCGGGGAGTGCGATTCGGTCGACAATGTGCGAGTTCAGCTGCAGTGGGTAGCGCAGGCACAGTTTGCCGGCTACTTCGTGGCAGACGACAAGGGCTTCTACGCCGACGAATGCCTCAACGTCGACATCCTCGAAGGCGCCGTCGACATCGTGCCGCAGCAGGTTCTCGCCACCGGTGGCGCCGAGTTCGGCCTCGCCTGGGTGCCCAAGGCCCTGGTTTCCCGCGAGGCCGGAGCCGACATCATCAACATCGCCCAGGTGTTTGAGCGTTCCGGGACGCTCGAGGTGTCTTTCAAAGATGCCGGTATCACCAGGCCCGAGGACTGGGCAGGCCGCAAGGTCGGCAACTGGGGGTTCGGCAACGAGTTCGAGCTGACGGCCGCCATCCAGAAGTTCGGTGTGTCCAACGTCGAGCTGGTGGCGCAGAGCTTCGACATGCTGGCGCTGCTCAACGGTGAGATCGATGCCGCCGAGGCGATGATCTACAACGAGTATGCCCAGGTGCTCGAAGCCAAGAACCCGGCAACCGGGAATCTGTACCAGCCTGGAGACCTGAACGTCATCGACTTCAACGAAATCGGAACGGCGATGCTCCAGGACGCGGTGTGGGTCAACGCCGACTGGATCGCCGACAGCGGCCACGAGGACATCGCGGTGCGTTTCCTCAAAGCCACTTTCCGCGGATGGATCCACTGTCTGGACAACTTCGACGAATGTGTCGACGTGGTCCTTGCCAACGGGTCCACCCTGGGTGAGAGCCACCAGCAGTGGCAGCTCAACGAGATCCTCGGCCTGATATTCCCGGCCAGCGACGGCATCGGGATCATGAATGACTCCTTGTGGGAGCAGACGGTCCAAGTCGCCACCACCCAGATACCCGAGCTGCAGGGCGTCGATATCTCCTCGGATGTATTCCGCACCGATCTGGCGCAGCAGGCGGTAGACGCCTTGGACAGTGCGGGCCTGGACGTCAACGGGGACGGCTTCAGCAGGCGCACCATCGAGCTGCGCCCCGGCGGCGAGTAGACGCCGGCGGGACGGTTGTGGGGGCGGGCCTGGAGGCCCGCCCCCAGCGCGTTGAGGAGCGCTAGGTTGGGCGCAAAGAGCGATGGTGGTGGGGCGTCTGTGTCCCCAAGGAGGTGGCCGTGGCCAATGTAGTGAAAGCCGCTCTGGTGCAGACCGAGTGGACCGGCGATAAAGAGTCGATGATTCGGAAGAGCGCCGATTATGCCCGCCGGGCTGCCGCCGAGGGCGCCAAGATCATGTGCTTCCAGGAGTTGTTCTACTCACCGTATTTCTGCCAGGTTCAGGACAACGAGCACTTCGACTACGCCGAAGGCGTCCCCGACGGTCCCACCACCGAGCTCATGATGGGTCTTGCCTCCGAGACCGGCATGGTGCTCGTGGTGCCGCTCTTCGAGAAGCAGGACGCCGGTTTCTTCTACAACACGGCGGCCGTCATCGACGCCGACGGCAGCTACCTCGGCAAGTACCGCAAGACCCACATACCGCATGTCAGCGGGTTCTGGGAGAAGTTCTACTTCCGTCCCGGCAACCTCGGCTACCCCATCTTCGACACCGCAGTGGGCCGCATCGGCGTCTACATCTGTTACGACCGCCACTTTCCTGAGGGATGGCGGGCGCTCGGCCTTGCGGGAGCCAAGATCGTCTTCAACCCTTCGGCCACCAGTAGGGGCCTCTCCATGTATCTATGGAACCTGGAGCAGCCGGCATCGGCAGTAGCGAACGAGTATTTCGTCGGCGCCATCAACCGGGTGGGCAAGGAGCCTTTCGGTGACAACGATTACTACGGGTCGTCGTATTTCTGCGACCCCCGCGGCCAGCTGGTGGGAGGGGCCGCATCCGACGACAGCGAGGAGCTGGTGGTGAGAGACCTCGACCTCGACATGGTCGATGAGGTGAGGCGGACCTGGGCTTTCTACCGCGACCGGCGCCCCGATGCCTACGACACGCTGGTTGCTCCCTGACATGGCCAAGCACGAAGAGCTCCTCGCCCGTCACCGCAACGTGTTGCCTTCCTGGCTGGCGCTCTACTACTCACAGCCGATCTCCATCGTGGATGGTGAAGGAAGACACGTGGTGGACGCCGAAGGCAACCGTTACCTCGATTTCTTCGGGGGAATCCTCACCACCATGTCGGGGTACAAGATCCCCGAGGTGGTGGCAGCCATCCGGGAACAGGCCTCCAAGATGCTGCACACCTCGACGCTGTACCTGATCGAGTCGCAGATAGAGCTTGCGGAGAAGATCGCCGGACTGTCGGGCATTCCCGACGCCAAGGTCTTCTTCACCAACTCGGGGACGGAGGCCAACGACGCCGCGCTGATGATGGCCACCCAGCACCGTATGTCGAACCAGATCTTCGCGATGCGCAACAGCTATCACGGCAAGTCCCATTCGGCGGTGGCGATAACCGGCAATGCCTCCTGGTCGGCTACCCAACTGAGTCCGTTTCACACCGTGTACGTCCACGGGGGTTACAAGTACCGCAGCCCGTTCGGCCATCTTCCCGACGAAGAGTTCATCGCCGCCTGTCGTGCCGACCTGGAGGACCTGCTGGTGGTGGCGGTTGCCGGCGATGTGGCCTGTCTCATCGCTGAACCCATTCAGGGTGTCGGCGGATTCGCCACCCCTCCCGACGGCTTCTTCGCCTCCTTGAAAGAAGTTCTGGACGAGCACGGAATCCTGTTCATCACCGATGAGGTGCAGACCGGATGGGGTCGGACCGGGGAGCATTTCTGGGGTTACCAGGCTCACGGTGTCGTCCCCGACCTGCTGACGTTCGCCAAGGGCCTCGGCAATGGGCTTGCCATCGCCGGAGTGGTGGGCCGTGCGGAGATCGTCGACTGTCTGCCCGCTAACTCCATCTCGACTTTCGGAGGCAATCCGCTGTCAACGGCTGGAGCGCTTGCCAACCTCGATTATGTGTTGTCCGAGGACCTGCAGACGAATGCTTTCAAGGTTGGCCAGCAGCTCAAGAACGACCTTCACGGCCTGGCAGACGAGGTTGCCCACATCGGCGAGGTGAGGGGCAAGGGCCTGATGATCGGCGTTGAGTTCGTCCGCCCCGGATCGAAGGAACCGGATGCGGCAACCACGGGTCGGGTGATGGAGGAGGCCCGCGCCGGAGGCCTCCTCATCGGCAAGGGCGGGTTGTACGGCAATGTGCTTCGGGTGGCACCGCCGCTTTCGATCACCGACGATGAGGCCTCTGAGGGCTTCGAAATCTTGGATGCCGCGGTGCGGCGCGCCGCAGCCGAGTGAGGTTTTGAGTAGAGAGGGAGTTCCCATGGCTAGGACAGTCGTCAAGGGCGGGACCGTTGTCACCGCCACCGAGATCATGGACGCCGACGTGCTCATCGACGGTGAAACCGTCGCCGGCATCGCCGCCGGCGGTGCTGCCGACTGGGAGGCCGGTGCCGATCGCATCATCGATGCTTCGGGCAAATACGTGATCCCCGGCGGCGTCGATGTACACACCCACTTCGAGCTTCCGTTCGGGGGAACGTTCGTATCGGATTCATTCGAAACGGGTACCCGCGCCGCCGCCTTCGGAGCAACCACCACGGTCGTCGACTTCGCCGTTCAGGTCAAGGGTGAAGGGGTGATGGAAGGTTTCGAGAACTGGATGCAGCGAGCCGACGGCAACTGCGCCATCGACTACGGATTCCACGTGATCGTGGGCGACATCAACGATGCGTCCCTCAAAGAAATGGAAACGATCACCGACGAGGGTGTCACCAGCTTCAAGTTGTTCATGGCCTATCCGGGAGTGCTGTATTCCGACGACGGCGAGATCTTTCGCGCCATGCAGCAGGCTGCGGCCAACGGCACCACGATCATGATGCACGCCGAGAACGGCATTGCCATCGACGTGCTCCGCGAGCAGGCGGTGCAGCGTGGCGAGACCGACCCCAAATACCACACGATCACCCGGCCACCCACCACCGAATCGGAGGCGGTGCACAGGGCTCTGGTGCTGGCCGAGCTGGCGGGGGCGCCGCTGTACATCGTGCACATGGCTGCCAAAGAGGCGGTTGCCGAGCTGACCCGCTTCCGCGATCGGGGCCTCAACGTGTTCGGGGAAACCTGCCCGCAGTATCTGCACCTCTCTTTGGAGGATCATGTTGCACTGCCCGGATTCGAAGGTGCCAAGTACGTCTGCTCGACGCCGATCAGGTCACGCCTCGAAGGCCACCAGGATGCCCTGTGGAATGCCTTGGCGAGAGGCGATCTCGAGGTGGTGTCCACCGACCACGCCTGCTTCTTCTACGACGATGACGATGTGCTGGGCCGCCAGAAGCGGCTCGGCGAGGGGAACTTCACCCTGATCCCCAATGGGCTTCCCGGTGTGGAGGAGCGGGTCAACGTCATGTATCAGAGCGGCGTCGTCGAAGGCCGTCTGAGTCTCAACCGCTGGGTGGAGGTGGTCTCCACCAACCCGGCGAAGATGTTCGGGCTGTACCCCAGGAAGGGCACGATCGCAGTCGGCTCGGATGCCGACATCGTCGTTTACGACCCCAACCGGTCATTCACCTATTCGATCGACACCATTCACGGAAACATCGACTACACCTGCTACGACGGGATGGAGGTCAAGGCCAAGGTGGATACGGTGCTGTCCCGGGGCAATGTCATCATCGAGAACGATGAGTACGTCGGTACCAAAGGTGACGGGCGGTATCTGAAGAGGGGCCTCAGCCGGATGCTGATCTGAGTGTCCGGCCGCCAAGGCAGACATCCAACGGAGCGAAGCGAGTGATATGGACATCGGTGTAGTGCTGCAGACCAACCCGCCGGCGTCGCGTGTCGTGGAAACTACGCGCCGCGCCGAGACGCTGGGGTTCACCCATGCGTGGACGTTCGACTCGCACGTCCTCTGGCAGGAACCGTTCGTCATCTACTCCCAGATGCTGGCGGCCACCGACGGCATGGTCGTCGGCCCCATGGTCACCAATCCCGGCACCCGTGACTGGACGGTGCTGGGATCGCTGTTTGCCACTCTGAACGACATGTTCGGTCCCCGCACGGTCTGTGGCATCGGCAGGGGGGATTCGGCTCTGCGCTACATCGGGCGCAGGCCCATGAAGCTGGCCACCCTGCTGGACTCGATTCGGGTGGTGAAGGGTTTGGTCGCCGGGGAGGAGGTCGACTACCGGGGCACACCGGTGCAGATCCCCTGGATCACCGAAGGATGGGACCTGCCGATGTGGGTGGCCGGCTACGGTCCGCGCGCCCTGGACGCGATCGGGCGCTACGCCGACGGCTACATACTGCAGCTGGCCGATCCGCAGATCCTGCAGTGGACCGTGGGGGCGGTGCGAGCCGCCGCCGTCGACGCCGGGCGCGACCCGGACGAGATTTCCGTGTGCGTTGCGGCACCCTCATATGTGGGCGACGACATCGCCCATCTGCGGGAGCAGCTGCGCTGGTTCGGAGGCATGGTCGGCGACCACGTGGTTGACCTG
>CAZIEQ010000174.1:0-5624 GCA_964538725.1 uncultured Acidimicrobiia bacterium
GGTGCTGGCACCTTCCCGGCCGGAAGTGCATTTGGAAATCATCGGTTCGGGTCCGATGGACAGGTCGCTGCGCGCGCTGGCGGACGAACTGGGGATAGCGGACAAGGTGACATTTTGGGGGCGTCTTCCCCGCGAGGAGGTGGCAGACAGGTTGCGCAGCGCCGACGTCTACGTCCATGCTGCCGACCGGGAGACGTTCGGGGTGGCCATCGTCGAGGCTCTCTTCACCGGATTGCCGGTGGTGGCACGCGCTGCGGGCGGCGTCACCACCGACCTGCGCCGCGGCGGAGCGGCCATCGTTGATGGAGAGGATCCCGGCGCATTGGCGGTCGCCGTTGCTGGAGTTCTGCAAGACGGTGGCAGGCGGAGCCGTGCCGCTGCTGCTCGCCTCGCCCGGGAGCGTTACAGCGTGGCCGGTGTAGCAGCGACCGTTGCCCGGGTATACGGTGAGGTTGCCGGCGGTGGCTGACCGCAGAGGCCTCCGATCCTGGCTGGGTGCAGTTGCACGGCAATCGACGCGGGTGATGTTCCGCCTGCGGGCACGTGACGCCACCCGGCAGGTTGTCGCCCGTTCCTGCCTGGTGTTGGCACCCCACCCCGATGATGAGCTGTTCGGTGCCGGGGGCACGATCATGGCGAAGCTGGCCGCCGGTACCGCGGTCACCGTCGCCATCGCCACCGACGGCCGTGCGTCCGCCCATCCCGCGGGTTTGAGTGAAGACGACATGGCGGAGCTGCGCTGCGGGGAGGCGCGTCGTGCCGCTGCAGTGATGGGCCTCAGGGACACCGACCTTCGTTTCCTGGGTTTCGCTGATGGCCTGCTGAGCGCATCACTACCCGAGTTGCGAGCCGCGGTGGTGGAGTTGATCGCCGAGGTCTCCCCTGAGGAGATTCTTGTCGTTTCGGCCCTCGACCCCCATCCGGATCACCGCAGTCTGAACAGAGCTGCGGTATCAGCGTCTGAAGGTGGCCCAGTCGTGTTGGAGTATCCGGTTTGGTTCTGGGCCCGGGCTCCACGACTGGCGGCAGAAGTGTCATCGGGAAGCGGCATACGCGACGTGCTGCGAGTGTGGTGGCGGCTGCCGGTGGTCAGGGTGCGGGTCGGTGAGTGGCGGGATCGAAAACGCGCCGCCTTCATCGCTTATGCCAGCCGTGCCCATCTGGGATCCTTCTTCGAGTCCTCCTTCCTCGGTAGACACGAGTACTTCTTCCCCGTCAGCCGGTGAGCAGGTATACGTTCAGCTGCCGGAATCGGCCCATTTCGCAATATCGGCAGCTGCGGCGCGTCCCCCCGCTGCTGTGAGATGGCCGAGACGATCGGCGAACTGGTCGCAGGTGACTACCTCGGGAAACGCGCCGGCGACCACCATTCCGTTCACCTTGTCGACCACGATTGCGATCCCCTCGGCGATGACAGGCTGGTTCTGCGAGGCACGGACGGTTGCGTCCTGATAGCGGCACTCGCCGCCATCCGGCCCGCCGACGACGGGCTGCAATACGATCGCCCGCACAGCCGCATATCGCTCGACGATGACCTCGACAACGTCTTCGATGTCGGCGGCCCATGCACCTGCCGGTCTGCCTTCACCCGAGATGGTGAACACAACCCGGTCGACTTCACTGCGGGAGCAGCGTCGGCTGCGCACCGCGGACTCCCAACCGTCGAAATCGGAGTGGGTCCACTTCTCCACCGATGCTCCCGGTTGGATGCGTGCTTGCCAGCCCGGTTCTTCGAAGGAGGCGAACCATTGCCCTGTTTGTGAGAACCCGACGACCTCGGTGCATTCGAAGGGACCTGCGGGGCCTGGCGGCGGGGTCGAAGCGGGGGATTGGTCGCCCGGTGCAGGCTGCGTTGTGGCCGGCCCGGTGCCCGGGGAGACGGCGGTTGTCGTGGTGGCGGTGGCTTCGGTCGGTGCCAGCGTGGGGAAGGAATCCACCGGCCGGGGTTCGGTGCAGGCGGCTGCAAGAACCGCGAGGGCTGCAAGCAGAGCCGGTATCCCGCCGGGATGCCAATGCGCATTGTTACCCGCCACCATTCTCACCTCCCCCAGATTACGGAATCGGCGGCCCCATCTGCAGGGAAAGTCAGATCTTCCGCGCGACGCCGGCAGCGACGGGGCGGACGGCGTCGAGCAGTCCGGCGAACATCGCAGGAGTCAGCGACTGTGGACCGTCGGATAGTGCATGCTCGGGATCGGGATGCACCTCGACGATGAACCCGTCGGCCCCGGCGGCGATTCCGGCGAGCGTCATCGGTTTGACGAGGGAACGGAGCCCGGTGGCGTGGCTGGGATCGACAATCACCGGAAGGTGGCTCTTCTCCTGCAGCACAGGCACGGCGTTTATGTCCAGGGTGTTGCGGGTGTATTTCTCGAATGTGCGGATGCCGCGTTCGCACAGCACCACCTGGGAGTTGCCTTGCGAGAGGATGTACTCGGCGCTGAGCAGTAACTCTTCCATCGTCGACATCATTCCCCGTTTGAGGAGTACCGGCTTGGAAACACCGCCCACGGCGCGCAGCAAATCGAAATTCTGCATGTTGCGGGCGCCAATCTGCAGCATGTCGGCGTAGCGGGCGACCAGGTCGACCTGGTCTACTGCCATGACCTCGGTGACGACGGGGAGGCCGGTCTCCTGACGAGCCTCGGCGAGGTATTTGAGCCCTTCTTCGCCGAGCCCCTGAAAGCTGTAGGGGGACGTGCGAGGTTTGAAGGCACCGCCGCGCAACATGTGAGCACCGCCTTCCTTGACGCCGCGGGCGACCTCGAGGACCTGCTGGCGGGTCTCCACAGAGCACGGTCCGGCGATGGCTACCACGCCGTCTCCCCCGAAGACGACAGGTCCTACATTGACCAGAGTGCGATCGGGATGGAACTGGCGGCTGGCGAGGCGGAACGGCTGTTCGGCGGCGACGATCCTGTCGACGCCGCGCATCCCGCTGATGGCGGCAGGCTCGATGGCAGATGTGTCTCCCAGCAGCTGGATACGGGCGCGGTCTCCGTCACGGGACACGTGGGTGTCCAAGCCGAGACTCTTGGCGCGACCGACTATGTAGGCGACGTCCTCGGACCCGGCGCCGGGTTTCATCAGGATGATCATGACGCTCCCTCGCTGTTCGCTGTCGACACTACGCCTCGTATCTTCACGACCACTCTCCGTAACTATGGCTGGTTGCCGTCACTTCCGTCAAGAGTTCTTCAATGCCACCAGCCGGGCGATTGCGGCGATGGAGGCGAAATTGTCCGGTACCAGATCTTCGTCGGCGACTTCGATGTCCCAATCGCTTTCCAGAAACGAGATGATCTGGAAGATGCCAAGCGAGTCGATGACGTCGCGGTCGATGAGCGGGTAATCGTCTGTCAGTTCGTTGGCGGGCCCGTCCCAGTCCAGTTCCTCGAGGATGAACTGTCGGACCCGGTCTTCGGTTGTGCCGTCGTCCGTGGTCATGGTGACTCCTCACTTGGCTCTGGGTTCATGATCGTTCGTTGCAGGATCCAGGATTCGATCAGCTCCTGTAACTCGTTCTGGGTGGAAACCTGACTGAGGCCGTGGACTCTCCCCGCCAGGGTGTGAACTTCGACGAGGTCCCGGTTGGCGTCGAGGAGGCTGCCCAGCCTGCCTTTCTTGGCCTCGTGGAAGTCTTCGTTCCCGTCGAGGTCGCCGAACACCAGCAGTAGCGGCACCCTGTCCTCGATGAGGCTTTGGAACGGCTCCATGAAGCGGGGGCTCACCCAATGCATGTCATTTCCGTTGCGGCTCATCCGGCTCCGGATGCGTCCGGGGAGGGAACGCACCTTGGCCCGAACGAGCGTCTTGACCAGCCGCGACGTACGCCGGCGGGTGTCGCGGTCGGTGAACGTCTTTACGCTCAATGCGCGCCACCCGCGGCGGGCTACCGCCAGCGAACTCATGTCGTGGGCCATGCGCACCGCTGTGCCTTCGTTGCGACCAAAGTCGCGGATCTGGATGGCCAGCAGCACGACACCCCGCAGGTCCGGGATGCGGGGCGAAAGCGACAGGATGGCCCGTCCTCCGAAACATTGGCCGACGAGGATGAAGTCTGCAACGCCGTGGCTGCGCATCACGTCCATGACGCCATCGAGGTCTTCGGTGAACGGCCTGCCTAGCTGGATCTCCTCTACCACCCCCGAGCTCTCACCCATGCCGTGGTAGTCGAACCGCATCACGTGGAAGCCGTGTGCGGCGAGGCTTCTCGCTTGGCGCAGCGACGCCCGGTTGCGGTGTGCCGATCCTGTGTAACCGCCGCCGTGGAGGAGGACGACTCCGGTGCCGTTGGCCGGCACGGTCGGATGAGTGAGGATTCCGAAGAGCGTTTCCCCCCCGGCGGGGAAGAAGAGCGGAGTCTCGTCGTGGGTCGTCGCAGTTCGCCCGTTCACGGTTGCTCCAGCCCGGTGATCCAGTCGGTGGTTATCGATACCAGCCGCTGGGTCAGCGGCCTGTCCTCCTCGGTGTGGAAGACGTCGCTTTCGAACCACCATGTTTCCTCGTCTCCTGCCGTGGTGACTGTCATGGTGGCCCCCGCATTCTCCCAGGCTTCACTCAGCTTCCGGTGAGGTTCCCGCACCCGGTCGCTGCGGGAGCATTGGACGAGGAGGACGGGCCGGGTGGCGTCGGTGAGTTGGTCGCCCAGCTTGCGTTCCCCGGCGGCGGTGACGAATGGCAAGTCGACGGAGAATCCGATGATGTCGACCGTTCCTTCGGTGTGCAGCGTCTCCAGCAGACCTTCTGCTGTGGAGCGCTCGGCGCCGCCGTCTTTCAGTTCCCGGATCATGCGCACCCGGAACAGATCCCGGAGGTATGTCCGGGTGTCGGTCACGGGTTCCCATAGGGCGAGGGCGGCTCCGGGGTAGCTGTTGGCGGCGACGGTGGCGACCAGGCCTCCGAAGCGGGCACCGACGAATGCCAGCCGCGATGGGCGGCAGGCTTGCTGCAGATGGTCGGTGGCCGCGGCGGCGTCGCTGCACATCGAGTCGAGGGTGGGGGATTCACCGTCGCTGTTGCCGGTGCCGCGATAGTGGAAGCGCTGCACCGCCCAGCCTGCTGCCGCAAGCCGCCGTGCCAGCAGCACTTCCCGCCTGTAGTTCTTGAGGAATTCAGCCTGGAATGGGCTGCATACGAGCACCGCGCCGCGGATCTCGCCGGGTGGTATGTGAAGACTGGTGAAAATGCGGGAACCGGCGCCGACGAACTCGGTGATCTCGGTCGCCCCCGACTCGGTGTCGATGCGGCGCGACTCGCCACACTCCGCGCCGCAGCGGTCGGTGGCCGCGTCGGAATGAGCTGCCGTGCCCTCTCCGGGGCGTGCTCGGTCGTCACTGATCATCTGAGTTTGCCCCGGCCCCATCCCACCTGCTGCATCGGAAAATCTACCACGGCCTTTACCGCTTTCTCGGGCCGGTGTCATTCCTGAGCCTCGACGGTGGTCGCGGTGAGCCACCTCTCAAGAGGGTAGATCCCAGAGGCTTCGCGACAGTCGCTGTTCCAGCAGGTGGACGTCGTCCCTGACGGCCCGGGCCGCAGCCGCAGGGAGCGGGGCGTCGGCCTCGCGGAGGCGCCGCGTGTAGCCACCACCCCGTCGCGCCCGGAGCTGCTTTGCCAGTATC
>CAZIEQ010000175.1:0-5599 GCA_964538725.1 uncultured Acidimicrobiia bacterium
CCCACCATCTAGTGCTGGATCATCCCGACTTCGTCGCCGGCAGACACCACACGCGGTTCGTCGAAGAGACGATCGACTTCTCGGGGATGGCACGGCCCACCGCCCCTGCCGTCCCCGAAGAGGAGGAACTGGTGGAGCGGGAGATGACCGTCGAGGTGGGGGGCCGCAGGTTCCAGGTGAGGTTCTGGGCACCTGAGCCGGCTCCCGCCCAGGCGGGTCGCAAGGCCGCCCCGCGGCGCAGGCCTCCCAGGCTGGAACGCAGCAAAGGCGACTCGGAGGAGGCCGGACTGGTGATCGCACCAATGCAAGGCACGATTGTCAAGGTGCATCACAAGGCAGGCGACCGGGTGAAAGCAGACGATCCGCTCTGCGTCCTCGAAGCGATGAAGATGGAGAATGAGATCCGGGCACCCATCGACGGCGAGATCGTGGACCTCCGCATGCAATCGGGCGACACGGTGGCCGCCGGAGCGGTACTCGCCATCGTCCGCTGAGGGCGGTCTCGGGTCCGAAAAGGCTGGTCTGCGACGGGAGGCATCAGGCCGAGCGAGGATGCGTGATGGCACCGACGATCGATATTCTCATTCGCCGACTACCTGCGTCAGTTCAGCTTGTAGAGATCAAAACAGCATGTAGAGGAAGGGGAATCCTGCCAACGCCAGGTCTGGCACCGGCAGCACCGTGCCGTGGGGGCCTTCAACCGTGACCGCGCTGCTTTTGAAGCTTGCCACGGTGGAGCCGTCTGCGGCCATGTCCAGGTCCAGATCGATGTGTCCACTCACCGCGTACCAGCGATCCACGACGTGGGGGGCGATCGAAAGGCCACCGAGCGGGGTGGCGGTGCACCAGTCTGACATCAACCGATCACCCACGCGAACGACCGCCAGCACCCCCGGTGCCGGCAGGTCGAAAGAGAGGCGGGATGGCCTCTCTGTCTCCGCCAGCACATCGCTCGTGAACCGAAAGACGAGGCCAAGGGTTTCGTCCCGGCTGAAGGCGGCCACCGAGAAGCCGCAGGTGCGGATCAAGGTCAGCTGCGCCAACCGTGCCGTCTCATCGCCCATCGTTGCTGGAGAGGTCGACGGATGTGAGGCAGCGGGCTCGGAGATGCTTGGGAGTGCCGTTGACGAGGAAACAACGGGCGGTTGGGAGCCGTTAGTCGGCGAGGTGCCAGCCGTCGTGCACGCACCAACGGTGAGCCCAAGAAGCACAGCTGTTATCGCCCTCGCCACCGCAACCTCGGCTCGCGATGGACACGATCCCACACCCCAGTACCGCTTTCAACACCCTCCGGCAGGCTGCTAGTCGGCGGCTTCCATGAGGCTTTCGGTGAGCGATGGATACACCATCAGCGTGTCCACCAGTACGTCGACCCGAAGACGTGCCTGCACGGCGAGTGCCAGGGTCGCGATCAGCTCGGAGGCGTGGTGACCGACGATGGTGCCCCCGAGCACCTCGTGGGTGGCGGGATCGGAGACGACTTTGACGAACCCCCGCGGGTTTCCCTGGATGAGGGCCCGCGAGTTCGAGGCGAAGGGAACCTTGGTGATGCGCACCTTGTGCCCCTGGGCGGCGGCGGCCACCTCCTCCAGACCGACGGAGGCGATCTCGGGTTCGGTGAAGATGGCCTGGGCGGCGTTGCCGCAGTCGAGCGGCTTCACCTGAAAGCCCATCAGGTGGCGGGCGATCTTGCGTCCCTGCATTGCAGCCACCGACGACAGCGGCATCTGCCCTGTTACGTCCCCGGCGGCGTAGATGTGAGGTGCGGAGGTCCGTTGCATCTCGTCGACGGTGACGTAACCGCCGTCGGTCTCCACGCCTGCCTCCTCCAGCCCCATGTCTTCGGAGTTGGGGACCGACCCCACCGCAAGCAGGACATGGCTGCATTCCAGGGTGCGGCCATCCTCGGTAGCCACCACCACCCCGGCTTCGGTGCGTTCGGCGGCCGCGGCCCTGCTCCCTTTGAGGAGGTGCACTCCGCGATCGAGGAAGTCCTGCTCGAGAACCGAAGCCACCTCCGGGTCGCGATGGGGAAGCACTTGCTGGCGGCTCACCAGCAGCGTCACCTCGGAACCGAGCGAAGCGAACACATGGACGAACTCGACGCCGGTCACTCCCGAGCCGACGATGATGACATGGGAAGGGATCTCCCCCATGTGGTACACGTCGCGGGTTGTGAGCACCCGCGTGCCGTCCACCTGCGCCCACGGCGGGACGCGGGGTCGTGATCCGGTGGAGATCAAGGCGAAGTCGAAATCAACGCTGCGGGTTCCACCGTCGGTCGCGATGGCGGCCCGCCGGGGAGCCACGAACCGGCCCCGCCCTCGGATGATCTCGGTTCCCTGCGACTCGAGGAGGTCGGTGGTGACACCGGTGACCGAGGCCGACAGCGCATCGGCCCTCGCCGCCATGGCGGCCAGGTCGGGGCGGCCGCCTCCGGTGGCAGAGATGCCGAGGGTGGCCGCGCCGGCCAGGGAATCGAGACGCAACGCGCTGGCGACCATCGCCTTGGATGGGATGCAGTCCCACACGTGGGCGGCGCCCCCCACCACCTCGGCTTCGGCCACCACCACTTCGGCTCCCAGCGACGCCGCGGTGGCGGCCGCCTCCGAACCTGCAGGCCCGGCACCGAGCACGAGGAGTCGCCGCGGGTTGTCGTCTGCGGTCACGGGGCAGGACGGTAGCTTCCGAAGACCTCCTGCAGACGCTGTGAGACCTCTCCTACCGTCGCCTCCGCAGCCAGCGCCCGCCGCATCGGATACAGCAGGTTGTCGCTGCCCCGTGCCGTCTCCCCGACTTCGTCAAGCGCCGCGGCCACAGCGCTTGCATCCCGTCGGGCCTTGACTGCCGCCAGCCCGGCCAACTGGCTCCTCTCCACATCGGGATGGACGCTGGTGAGTGCGATATCGGCAGGCTCACCTGCGGTGAAACGGTTGACACCGACGACCACAGACTCCCCAGAGTCGACTCGCTTCGCCTCCAAGTAGGCGGCATCGTCGATGGCTCGCTGCACGACGCCGGCTTCGATGGCGGCCACCGCCCCGCCGACAGCCTCTACTTCGTCGATGATGGCGGTCGCCTCTTCTTCGACGAGATCGGTCAGTGACTCGACGTAAAAGGAGCCTGCAAGCGGGTCCACCGTATCGCTGAGGCCCGCCTCGTGGGCCAGCAGTTGCTGGGTTCGCAGAGCCAGTCTGGCCGAGGCGGTGGTGGGGAGGCCCAGAGCCTCGTCGTACGCGTTGGTGTGCAGCGACTGGGTCCCCCCGAGAATCGCAGCCATAGCCTGATAGGTGGTTCGCACGATGTTGTTCTCCGGTTGCTGGGCGGTGAGGGTGCTGCCAGCCGTCTGGGTGTGGAACCTCATGCGCCACGACGCCGGGTCTGTGGCCCCCAATTGCTCCCGCATCAACGTGGCCCACATACGCCGCGCCGCCCTGAACTTGGCGACCTCCTCGAACAGGTTGTTGTGCGCGTTCCAGAAGAACGACAGCCGGGGTGCAAACGCATCCAGCTCCAACCCGGCGGCCGACGCTGCCCGCACGTAGGCAAGGCCGTTGGCGAGGGTGAAGGCGATTTCCTGTGCGGCGGTCGCTCCCGCCTCCCGCATGTGGTAACCGGAAATCGAGATCATGTTCCACTCGGGCAGCTGCGCGCTGCAGTAGGCGAACAGATCGGTGACGAGACGCATCGAATGCCCCGGCGGGTAGATGTAGGTTCCGCGCGCCACATACTCCTTGAGGATGTCGTTCTGCACCGTGCCCCGCAGCGTCACCGGGGACACTCCCTGTTCCTCGGCGACGAGTTCGTAGAGCAGCAGGAGCACGGCCGCAGTGGCGTTGATGGTCATCGACGTCGACACCCCACCCAGTGGAATCCCGGCGAACAGCCGCCGCATGTCCTCGATCGTGTCCACCGCAACACCCACCTTGCCCACCTCGCCCGATGCCCGGGGATTGTCGGAATCGAGGCCCATCTGGGTGGGCAGGTCGAAGGCAACGGAGAGGCCGGTCTGGCCGGCGTCGAGAAGGGAACGGAAGCGCTCGTTGGTCTCCGCCGCGGTGCCGAACCCGGCGTACTGGCGCATCGTCCACGGCCGACCCCGATACATGGTCGGGTACGGACCTCGGGTGAAGGGATAACCGCCGGGGGGGCCGAGCTTGGTGTCCGCGTCCCAATCCGCCAGGTGTCCGGGACCGTACACCGACTCGATTTCGATACCGCTGGAGGTCATCCGAGGCGTCGCTTCACCCACATCTCTCCCTACACTCGGGCCCGCCGGATGCTACCGAGGAGGGAACTCCAGCCCTCCCCGCGTCGTCTCTCTACGGGAGCATGGAACCCACCATCCACCAAGCCGAGCGGCGTGAGCAGCGCGGTCGCCGCGCCATGGCCCTCGCCGCTCTGACAGCCATCGCCCTCATCGGAGGCGCATGGTTGGGGTTGTTCGCCTTCCTCGGCGCCAATTCCGCTCACGGCACCATCACCGACCTGCAGAACCGGTTCATCCCCGATCCGGCCACCTTCCAACTCGATCTGCCGGCAATCTCACGGCTGTCGGAGGTCTACACGGCAGACGGCGTCCTGTTGGGAAAGCTGACCGAACGCAACAGCCAGCCGGTTCCCATCGAAGCCGTACCCGAAACGGTGGTCGATGCGATCCTGGCCGCCGAAGACGAGGACTACTTCGAGCACGCAGGCATCGACTTTCGCGCCATCGTGCGGGCCGCGATGTCCGACCTGCGGGGCGGCAACCGCCAGGGTGGCTCCACAATCACCCAACAGGTAGTGAAGACCAACTTCGTCGGCAGCGACGTCACCTTGGAACGCAAGATCCGCGAGGCCGTCGTCGCTGCCGAGTTGGAGCGGCGCTACACCAAGGAGGAAATCCTCGAGTTCTACCTGAACTCCGTCTACTTCGGCTGGAACGCCTACGGGATCCGTGCCGCCGCCGAGGAGTATTTCGGCAAGGACCTCAGCGAGCTCACCATTGCCGAAGCCGCCGCCCTGGCAACGCCGATACGCAACCCTTCGCTCTACGACCTGCGCAACAACCCCGACATCGTGCTGCGGTCCCGCAACGCGGTGATCGACAACATGATCGAGGAGAGGATGATCACCGCTTTCGAAGGCGGCGTCGCCAAGCAGGAAGCGTTGGTGACCACCCCTCATACCGAGTTCAAGCAGCTGGCACCTCAGGTTCTCATCGCCGCCAAAGATGAGGTGCTCACCGACCCCATATACGGTTTGGGGGACAGCTATCTGGCCCGCACCCGCGCCCTTTTCGGATGTCCCGCCGCCGACACGTCCTGTGAGGGAGGCGGCGGCCTGAAGATCTTCGTCACGCTCGACTACGAGCTGCAGCAAGACGCTGTTGGCATCCTGCAGGACTGGTTCCCCAACACCGGCGAGGTGGCTCCAACCGGGGCCATCGCCATGGTGGACAACGAGACGGGAGCGATTCGGGTGATGGCAGGAGGCCTCGAATTCGGTGACGACCTCGAGGCGGGGCAGCGCAACCACGACCTCGCGGGGGAGGGGAGACAGAAAGCCGGAGGCGGCGTCTCGCCGGTCGCGCGCGGAGCCGCGCTCTGGAGTTGTT
>CAZIEQ010000176.1:0-5559 GCA_964538725.1 uncultured Acidimicrobiia bacterium
GCGCCGCCCCGCGGGGGGGCGGGGGGGCATTCCCGCCCCGAACGACAGGGGGGTGGGCGCCGCGGGATCCGGGGCGCGCAACGGGCCCGCCACTCCCCAGGAACGGTGGGAGGAAGTCGGCGGTTATTCGCCCTCGACGCTGGCGTCGAACATCGCTGCCTTGTGCTGCGCAGCTGCTTTCTGCAAGGAACGGGGTGACGGCGACACGGCGGCGTTCCTCCACGATTACGCCGATTTCCTCGAATGCCACGTCGAAGAATGGACGGTGACCTCACGAGGAGCGCTGCTCGAAGGCGTGCCCCGCCACTACATCCGGATCACCCCTGAAGGAGCAGAGTGGGATCCCGACACGGCGACGGTGCGCATTGCCAACAGGCCTCCCGGAGGTCCGTACGAGTTCCCGGCGCGTGACATCGTCGACGCCGGCTTCCTCGAGTTGGTCCGCTACGGGGTGCGGTCGGCCGAGGATCCACTGATCGTCGATTCGCTTCGAGTTGTCGATGCCGTCATCAAGGCCGACACTCCCTTCGGCCCGTCCTGGTACCGCTACAACCACGACGGCTACGGGCAGCAGCGCGACGGCGGACCCTTCACCGGCTGGGGCATCGGCCGTCCGTGGCCGCTGCTCACCGGGGAACGCGGCCATTATGAGCTGGCCGCCGGGCGGGACCCGTCCCCTTACGTGCGGGCGCTGGAAGGCTTTGCCCACGGTGTCGGGCTGCTGCCCGAACAGGTGTGGGATGCCGACGACATTCCGCAACGTCACCTCTTCCGGGGACGGCCCACCGGGGCGGCGATGCCTCTGATGTGGGCCCACGCCGAATACATCAAGCTGCTGCGTAGCTCCGTCGACGGGGAAGTCTTCGACCTGATTCCCGCCGTTGCCCGTCGTTACCGCGAGCGCGTGGGATGCAGACCGTTGGAGGTGTGGAAACCGAACCGCCCCACATCCACCGTGCGCCGCGGCAGGACGCTGCGTATCCAGGCTCCCGCAGCCTTCCACCTCGTGTGGAGCGCCGACGACTGGGCCCACGCCGACCAGACTCGGTCGACGGCCACCCGTCTCGGGGTGGAATACGTCGACATCGCGGTGGCCTCCGACCAGCAGGCGCCGCTGCAGTTCACCTTCCGCTGGCTGGAAGGCGACCGTTGGGAAGGGCGCGACCACCGGGTGGAGGTGGTGTCGTGAGCGCCGGTAGGGGAGGGTCTCCGATCGGTGTGCTGTTCTTCGACATCGGTGGGGTTCTTTTGAGCAACGGCTGGGATCGGGTGTCACGCCGCCGCGGTGCCGAGGAGTTCGGGCTCGACTGGGACGAGTTCCAGGACCGCCACGAACTGGTCGCCGACGACTTCGAAACCGGCAGGGTCACCATCGACGAATACTTGACCCGAGTGGTCTTCCACCGCAAACGTGCATTCACCCGCCGCCGGTTCACCGACTTCATGCTGGGACAGTCACGGCCGTATCCCGAGTCGTTGGCAGTCGTCCGCAGCCTTGCCGCAGGCGGCCGCTACCTGCTTGCCACGTTGAACAACGAGTCGCGGGAGATCAACGAGCATCGCATCGCAACGTTTCGCCTCGGCGAGATGTTCTCCATGTTCCTCAGCTCTTGCTATCTGGGGGTGCGCAAACCACATGAGAAGATGTACCGCCTCGCCGTCGACATCACCCAGCGCGATCCCGCCGGTTGCGTATTCGTCGACGACCGGGCGCTCAACCTGGAATGTGCTGCCCTTGTCGGCATGCAAACCATCGAGTTCACCGGCGCCACCCAGCTCCAGGAGGACCTGGCGGCGCTCGGGGTCACAGCTTGAAACGAAAGGAACTACTAGTGGATATCGGAATGGTCGGGCTGGGAAAGATGGGCGCCAACATGAGCCAGCGCCTCGTCGCTGCCGGACATCGAGTGGTCGGATTCGACCTCGACCCCGAAGCGGTGGGTCGGGTTGTCGACGCCGGCGCCGAGGGAGCGGCTTCTCTCCAGGATCTCGTTTCCCGGCTCGAAGCACCGCGAGCGATCTGGATCATGGTTCCTGCCGGCGGGCCGGTCGACGCCACCTTGGAGGCGCTGCTTCCCAGTCTGGCGGAAGGCGACATCGTCATCGACGGCGGCAACTCGTACTACCGGGACACGCTGCGCCGCGGTGCCGCCTGTTCCCAGGGCGGTCATCACCTCATCGACGTCGGTACCAGCGGCGGGGTGTGGGGACTCGCCGAGGGATACAGCATGATGGTGGGCGGCGATGCCGGCGCGGTGGCCCGACTGCGCCCCGTCTTCGAGGCCCTGGCGCCTGCAGCCGACAGAGGGTGGGGTCGTGTCGGGCCCAGTGGGGCCGGGCACTTCGTCAAAATGATCCACAACGGCATCGAGTACGGCCTGATGCAGGCCTACGCCGAGGGCTTTGCAATCATGAAGGAGAAGCAAACCCTTGAACTCGACCTGCATCAGGTGGCAGATATCTGGCGGCACGGCTCCGTTGTGAGGTCCTGGCTGCTCGACCTCATTTCTGAGGCGCTGGGAGACAATCCCGACATGGAGGGAATCGCTCCCTTCGTGCCCGACTCTGGGGAGGGCCGTTGGACGGTGGTCGAAGCCATCGACTGTGACGTGTCGGCTCCGGTGATCAGCCTTTCGCTGCTGCGCCGCATCGGCTCCCGGGACGAGGTCGACTATGCAGACCGGCTGCTGTCGGCGATGCGCAACCAGTTCGGCGGCCACGCCATCAAGCGGGAAGCCTGATGGTCGACAGGCACCTGTTCGTCATCCTCGGCGGCACCGGCGATCTGGCGCGGCGCAAGCTGCTGCCGTCGCTGTACCGGCTGATCACCGAGGAAGGCGTCGGGAATGCCTGCATTCTGCTGGGGGCCGCCACCACCGACCTGGACGACGACGGGTACCGGCGGTTCGTCATCGATGCACTCGCCGACGCCGGGCTCGACAGTGAGGAGATCTCTCGCTGGTGCTCCGACTGTGTGCAATACCAGCCGCTCACACCCGACGGCGCCGGCTACGAGACGTTGGCGAAACGGATTACCGCCGTCGAAGCGGAGCGCAGCCTGCCGGGCAACCGCGCCTTCTATCTTGCGCTGCCACCTGCGGTGTTCCCCGCTGCCATCGAAGGTCTCGGCGCCGTCGGCCTGAGTGCAGGACCGGGCTGGACCCGCCTCATCATCGAAAAGCCGTTCGGGCGGGACCTCGAATCGGCCCGCCATCTCAACGAGGTCATCCACCGCTACTTCACCGAGTCTCAGGTATATCGCATCGATCACTACCTGGGCAAGGAGACGGTGCGTAACCTGCTTGTCTTCCGATTCGCCAACACGCTGTTCGAGACTGCGTGGAACCGCGACCTGGTCGCCAGCGTGCAACTCACCGTCGCCGAAGACCTCGGCATCGAAGGCCGCGCCGACTTCTACGAGCAGGCGGGGGCGATGCGTGACATCGTGCAGAACCATCTCGCCCAGGTGTTGACGCTCGTTGCGATGCAACCTCCAGTCGACTTCACTGCAGAGGAGATCCGCAACGAGAAGACACGGGTGTTGCGGGCTCTGGGACCCATCGGCCCCGACGACGTCGTGTTCGGCCAGTACGGTGCCGGCCGGGTTGATGGGACGAGCACAGCCGGGTACTGCGAAGAGGAAGGTGTCGCCGCCGGCTCGACAACCGAGACGTTCGTGGCGATGCGGCTGTTCATCGACACCTGGCGCTGGCACGGCGTCCCCTTCTACATACGCACCGGGAAACGGATGCCGCGCCGGCTCACCCAGATCGCGGTCACTTTCAGGGCGCCTCCGGTGTGCCTGTTCCACGG
Organism: uncultured Acidimicrobiia bacterium; assembly: GCA_964538725.1. Classification (GTDB taxonomy): domain Bacteria; phylum Actinomycetota; class Acidimicrobiia; order Spongiisociales; family JAOTWH01; genus CAZIEQ01. The sequence continues at coordinate 3,814 of CAZIEQ010000176.1, forward strand.
TGTGCGCGACACGTGTGAGGCGCAGCCCAATGTGATGGTGATAACTCTGCAACCCGACGAAGGATTCGACCTGATGTTCGACGTGAAGGCGCCGGGGGAGGAGTTACATCTGCGGTCCCTGCCGCTGCATTTCCGTTACGCCGAGGAGTTTGGCCCGCTTCCCGACGCATACCGAACGCTCATACTCGACGTCCTCCAGGGCGACCAGACCCTGTTTGTCCGGTCCGACGAGGTGGAGGCCTCGTGGAAGGTGTTCGACCCGGTGATCAGCCGGGGGGCCAGCGTGGAGGCCTACCCGGCTGGGACGTGGGGACCTGTGGCGGCCGACGACCTGCTGGCGGCTGACGGCAACTTCTGGTTGGTGAGGTGACCGCAGCCTTCCCCGGATGGCCGGCGGCGGCGCTTCCTTTCATCAGCGCCGATGAGATGCGCCGGGTCGACACCGTGATGATCGAAGACATCGGCATCGGATTGGTGCAGATGATGGAGAACGCCGGGCGCAACCTGGCAGATCTCACCGTGAGACGCTTCCGCCCCGCAACGGTGACCGTGCTCGCCGGTTCGGGTGGCAACGGCGGCGGCGGATTGGTTGCGGCCCGCCATCTCTCCAACCGGGGGGTCGACGTGGGGGTGGTGCTGGCGGAACCGGACCGGCACATGACAGCGGTGCCGCGACTTCAACTCGACATCCTGCACAGCATGGGTGTCGCCGCCGACGCCGACCCGCGGCCCGCCGATTTGGTGGTTGACGCGATCATCGGCTACAGCCTGCGCGGTGACCCTAGGGGGCGGCATGCCGATCTCATCGAGTGGATCAACGGCCAGGGCGCCCCGGTGGTGTCGTTGGACAATCCCAGCGGGCTGGACGTGACCTCGGGTGCCGCCGCCACCCCATGCGTTTCCGCTACCGCGACCATGACCCTGGCGCTTCCCAAAACCGGCCTGGCTGAGGCGGCACAAGTCGGCGAGCTCTACCTGGCCGACATTTCGGTTCCTCCTGCCGTGTATCAGCGGCTGGGAAAGACGGTGCCCAACCTGTTCGCCGCGGCGAGCATCGTGAGAATCGAGATCTGAGCCCCGTCCCATGCTCCCCGGCGGCCTTTCAACCCAGGCTGTAGGTACCGGTGCCGACGGCGATGAGGTCGCTGCGGTCGTTGCGCAGCTCCATGCGGGCGACAGCAACCTTGTTGCCGGGGCGGAGGAGGGTCGCCGCGGCTTCGAAGCTGCGTCCGATGCCGGGACGCAGATAGTCGACGTGGAGATTGATCGTACCGAAGTTGGAGAACACTTCGGCGGCCTGTGAGTCGGGGCCGGCTCGTTCGAAGATGGCAACCAGTGCGGCCAGCCCGCCGACCAGGTCGAGGAGGGTGGCGATGACACCGCCGTGGAGGCTGCGGCGTGTGAAATTGCCGACGAGCTCGTCTCTCATCTCGACGCCCATCAGTGCCCGATCCCGACCTATCTCCAAGATCGATATGCCGAGCAAGCGGTTGAATGGGATCTGTTCGTCCAGGCTGCGGATGATTCCGGCGATCACCTCATCCGAAGGTGTGTCTGCATGCTGCATCCGGAGTGATTGTATGGGTGACGCGCGGCCGGCCGCCTACTCAGCTCCGAGATAGGTGAGCACTGCGCGGCGGCAGATCTCCTTGTAGCGGCGGGGGCGGGGCCCCCCGTCGGGGTCTTGCACGCACAGGGGGGACAAAACGCCCGCGACACGACGGCCCGGTTCCGTCGATACTCTCC
>CAZIEQ010000177.1:0-5535 GCA_964538725.1 uncultured Acidimicrobiia bacterium
GCTATCGGGCTGGCCTGGCTGTGGCGCATGGGGGCGGTTGGCGAGACGCTGTGGGGTGTCGAACGCATGCTGCGCGCCGACCCTGATGGCGCCGGGGGAGGTCGCGGGCCCCGCGCTCGTACACCTTCCCCCCCCCCGGGGCTGGGAGCGGCGGGGAGCCGTAGGTGCCCGCTGCGATGGTCATCCACGGTCGGCGCCATATCGCGATGAATGCGCGACGCTCGATCGGCGGCGGCGGACCGCTCGGCTCCACCGTGGCAGGTGGGGGCAGACCGACTGCGGCGGCGATGATGCCGAGCTCGTCGTCCAGTCCTCCCAGGGAGCGAACATCGACTGCAACGACTTTCACACCCCGGCCCGCCAGTGCTTCGGCGTCCTCACGCCGGTTCTCCTGCCTGTCGACCAGCACGACATCGGGCCCCAGGCCGGCAATCGCGTCGATGTCGGGGTTCTTCGTGCCTCCGACATGGGGCAGGTCGGGCTGTTCACAGTACCTGGTGCAGGCGATCGGATCGACATCCCAGACGCGCAGGGTCTCGGTGATGGAAGGAACGAGGCTGACCACTCGGATATCGGCCATGGTATCCGGCCGCGGCTAGAGACCGACGAGGGTGCCCACGTCGCCTTGACGGACGACATCGACACCCTTGTGGCGGGCGGGGTTACGGAGCGTCGACCAGGTCTGGATCTGACAAGCCACCTGACAGGCTTCGGCGTCTTTCTTCGCCTGCGGGCCCCTTGCCATGTCGACACATGGAAACGACCGATCCCCAGTATCACTGTTGACAAGAGACCCACGCTGTGCGTACATCATGTACGCAACAGAGGGAAGCTTGCGACCGGTCGCCGGCCCAGGGGACCTCATTCGATGATGCGGACCTGTTGCTCCGCAGGCCGCGGCGCGATGCGTATGCCGGTGTCGGTTTCGAACCGCTTGGCGAGCCGGCCTGTGATGGACGTTGCCTTCCCGGGCGGCCACCTCTTGCGTTCTCCCGACGGCCCGAAGAGGGCGAGCCCGGGGCGCCCATCGGGAAGATGGCGCAGCCGGTAGCGGACCCCTCCGTGGCCGGCTTGATGCAGCCGGGTCGCCCGGGCCTGGGGGAGGGTGTATGGGATGACGGTGTTGATCTCCAGGGTCACTCCAAAGCGAGCCGCCTCCGCCCCCGTCAGGTCGGCGACGCGAAGGGTCGACGGCGGCTTGAGGCGTCTGACGACGCGGGCGCGGGCCCACTCCTCGGAGACGAGGCCTCCGGTCACGCCGGGACCGACTGCCTCCCGGAGCGCACCGATGTCGTCAAAGGCCAGGTAGCAGGTCCCGTCGGGATGGGGAAGGTCGAATCTTCCCGCCATCGAACTGTCGAACCACCACGGTCCGTGCTCGATCCTGCAAACCCGGTACAGGTTGCGGTTGCGGGCAACGGTGCGACGTGGGAACGCCCGCAGCACGTCGACATCCTGGGGACGCCCAACGGCGACTCGCTGCCGGCTCACCGCCGGTAGCGGCCGGCCTGGTCACGGGCCAGGGTGAGCACCACTTGCGGGTCTCGTCCTGCATGCAGCCATTCGAATACGGAGCGGTGGCTCAAGGCCTCATGGGTTGCTGCCAGCCAACCGGCGACCGTCCACCCATCGACGGGAGCGTCGGCGAATACCTTGAGCATGGCGGCAAGACCTTCCACTACATACCCGCGTCCGTCGAACTGAACCGCGGGGTACAGCCATGTCCCGCCGGTCGTTTGCAGTCCAAGCAGCGTGTTGCGCCGACGCCGGTCGGCGATCGCCTGGCGGGAAACACCTCCCAACAGCCGGGCCACCCCCGAAGCGGTGTAGAAGGGACCTAGCAGGGAGTCCCATGGCGATGGTTCCGGCACTGCGGCCAACATCCGACCTGCCAGCTGTTCCGCCGAGCCGAGTTCCTCCAATGAGCGCCCCGCATCGTGGTACCGCTGTGCCAACTCCTCGAGTTGAGTCCGAATCTGCTCTGAGACATGGCGCGCAAGCCGCGGTGCCGGGGTTGTCATAGCGACAGCATACGTGACAAGGGCGTCAAGGACAAGGAGGTAAAGGGCTTGGGAGGGGGAGTGTCACCATCCGCGTTCGATCCACTCGTCGAGATGGGGCCTCTCGTCTCCGATGCGGGTGGAGTGCCCGTGGCCGGGATGGACCTGGACATCATCGGGAAGCTCGAACAACTCCTCGCCGACCGAGCGGATTATGGAGGGAAAGTCCGCCAGCGGGCCCTGGGTGGAGCCCGGACCGCCGGGGAACAGCGTGTCCCCGCTGAGGACATGTCCACTCACCCGCAGACAGATGCTGCCTGGGGTATGCCCCGGAGTGTGCACCACAGATACACCGAGGGAACCCACGGCCGATGTGGCGCCGTGTTCCACCGGCTGGGTGTCGAGGTCCCCGATGCGTTCCCGCTGCAGGTCTAGCAACTGACGGTCGCTGCCGTGCATCTGTGGTGTCACCCCCCACGCCTCTCCGAGGGCGGCCGCGGCGAGGACATGATCCCAGTGGCCGTGGGTGATGACCATCCCTTGCACCTCGAGCCCTGAGGCGGCATCCACGATGCGGTCAGGTTCGTCACCGGGGTCGACCACCAGGCATGCGGGGGAGTCGACGGCATGCACGATCCAGCAGTTGGTCTCCAGCGGGCCGACGACCACACGACGTAACACCAGCCCGGCCGTCTCATCGATGATCTCGCCGTCGATTACCGAAGCCATTCATATCTCCCATTCATCGACGCCTCATGGTTTGTTGCTCAATCATCGAGGGTTCCTGCCTGCGCGACCCATTCGGCCGGTTGTTGGGTGATCCCAGCGATACGGTCGTAGTCGCTGTCGTAGTGCAGCACCGCGATGCTCACTGCCTCTGCAGCCGCGGCGATTACGAGGTCGGTGGGTTTCGCCCCGCGGTGGTTGCCGGATTGTGCCAGCAGGCCGGCTACCCGTACCGCCCGGTCCATGACAGACGCCGTGATTGGTGCCTCCGGCAACGCAAAACGCTCTTCGATGATGTCGAGAACGTCTCTGGCACGCGACCCGTAGGCGACCTCGAGATCGATCATCCGGCATGTCCACATGCGTCCCCGACGCGCCAGGGATTCCAGCCGATCTCCGACACGATGCTGATCGGCCCGACCCAGCACCGAGGTGTCGACCAGATAGCGAGTCTCAGCCATCCGTGCCGGTCCGAGGGCGGCGCCCCTCTTCGAGCCTGGCAACATCGAGGGCACCCTCAGCCCGCAGCCGAGCAATGTGTCTCAGCGTGGTCTGCTCGTCGACGAGGCGTCTCAGGGCCGTGTCGACCGTTGCTCTGATGGTGACAGCGCCCGCCGCAACCCGGGCCTCCTCGAGGAGTTCATCGTCGATGTCGACCAGTCGTTTCGTCACACCGCCACTATATATCTAATTCGCCCAACAAGATATACCCACGTCCGGCGTCCGGATCAGCTGGTCATGGCGCATACCCGTTGTACGGTGAATTGCTGGTTGACGGCCTCTACGTCCAGCTCGCCAGGCAGCTCGAGGCTCCAATCGTCACCACGGACGCCGGGATGGCGTCAGCCTCTCAGTCCGCCGAGCACCTCACATTCGACAGCTGAGCCGCAGCTGATGCAACCCCTAGCGGGATCGCCAGGAGTGCGATGGGGGCTATCTCACCGTCAACTTGACATAACATGGATTATGGGCGCTTAGTGAGGGGGCCAGACAATGCGACCCGCTCACTCTCCCCTCCGCGTTGCACCCCTTCCCCGACCGCAGGAAGGCTCAACTGGAAGACGGTCCATCCCTGGTGGCGGTGGTAGACCAGGTCGCCGCCCATGGCACGTGCCAGGTCGCGGGAGACTGCCAGACCGAGACCGACCGCTCCGGGCACGCCGGCGGCGCTTCCTGCGGAAAAGTAGGGATGGAAAACAAGGTTGGTGACGTCTTCGGGAACTCCGGGCCCGTTGTCTGCATCGGCAATGCAGGATTCAACTGAAGGTTCGGGGGAAAAGGGGCCAATACCCGTTTCACCCCGTGGTGCGGAGAGAGGTTTTGGCGCTGCTCAAATGCCTAAGGGAACACCGACGGCATGCCGACATAGCGCGCTGGGGAGTGAGTCCCACCATGGACCACAAGAAGAGAACCCTTCCGCTGTTCTTTGCTGCCGCCATCGTGGCGGCCCTTATAGCCGCCACGGTGCTGATGCTCATCATGAATTTTCATCAGGCCTCCCTGCTCCGCGAGGAAAGCGAGGAGGGGATCCACCTCACCCGCCTGGAGGCCACCTTGGAGGCCACCCACTCCTACGCCACCGACCTCAGAGTGGACCTGCTCGCCGGCGGACAGGTGGAGGCGGCAAGAAGCACATATGCCCTAGGCACCATCGGCGCCGGGTTTCACAACGCCCTCAGCACGTTGAGCGACATTTTCGGCCACGACGGACAGAGCGATCACCCCGACCTTTTCTCGCTCGAGCACTCTTACGACAACTATGTGGAGTCGATCGCGGCGCTGGCCGCGATGGCAGGCCTTCCCGAGGAGGACATCGCCGCTCAGATTGCCGTCACAGAGGTCCGCGAAGAGGAGGCCAGGGCCGGGCTCACCGATCTGCGGCGGAGGGAGGCAGTCGACATGAAGGGTCTCCTGATCGATTCGCAGCGCAAGAAGACGTGGCTGCTGTGGGCAGTACCCACGCTGCTGCTGCTGGCCCTGGCGGCCGGCGGCTCCACGCTGTGGATTCGGTCCCGGAGACGCTCCGAAACGGTCAGGCTCATGCATCGGACCGCCCGGGAGAAGGATCGATTTCTGGCCACAGTCAGCCACGAGCTGCGGACTCCGCTGACGGCTGTTCTCGGGTTCGTAGATCTGCTGGAGGAAGGCGGCGACACCATCGCCGCCGACGAGGCCGGCGAGATGCTGCACCTGGCGGCCCGGGAGGCCCGCGACCTGGCTGCCATAGTCGAAGACCTGCTGGTAGTAGCCCGCGCCGACGGTGGAGAGATAGTTACCGCCAGGGTGCCGGTGAACCTCAATGCCCAGGCCGCTCAGGTTCTCGAAGCCCTCGAACTACCCGAAGACGTGACGATTACGAGTCGGTATGAGGACTCTGTGAGGGCCATCGGCGACCCGGCGCGTGTCCGCCAGATCATCCGCAACCTGTTGACCAACGCCCTTCGCTACGGGGGATCCAACCTGGTTGTCGATATCCGTTCTGGCAGCGAACAGGCGCATCTGCTGGTCATCGACGACGGGGCGGGGATCCCCGCCGAGGAATGGGAGAGCATCTTCGAGCCGTATCACCGCCTCGAGCCGGGCACCAATACGTCACGGGCAGTGGGCCTCGGGCTGGCGGTGTCCCGCCAGCTTGCCCGTGCCATGGGCGGTGACCTGTCCTACCGCCACGACGAACGGGGCAGCGTTTTCGACCTCCGCATGCCCACATTCGGCTCCCAGCCGGCCGAAGCCGCCCTCTCCTCCCTAATCCTCCCCCGTTCCTAGGGGGGCGGTGCCGCCGCAGCCGGCGGGCGCGGCCCTGGGGGAG
>CAZIEQ010000178.1:0-5532 GCA_964538725.1 uncultured Acidimicrobiia bacterium
CCGTCTGTAGCATTTGGTGCGCACCGGCTGGCCGGTGGCGCACACCCTGGTTGATGCGGTTCGTGCCGCAGGAGTGGATTCTCGATGACCACTACCCCGAGGATCTTGTTCCTATGCGTCCACAACGCCGGACGTTCTCAGATGGCCGCTGGCTTTGCTAGAGCTTTGGGCGCCGGTCGGGTCGAGGTCGCCACTGGAGGCTCTGAGCCCGCGGCCACTGTCGACCCGGTTGCGGTCGATGCAATGGCCGAGGCCGGCATCGATGTTTCCGCGGCGGAGCCGCGCCGCTGGACGGACGACGAGCTGCGATCTGCATCGGTGGTGGTGACCATGGGTTGCGGCGACGAATGCCCTTTCATTCCCGGGGTCCGATACGAAGACTGGCAGGTGGATGACCCCCAAGGCCGTCCGATCGGAGACGTCCGTTCCATCCGTGACGAGATCAGAAGGAGAGTGGAGAGTCTCATCCAATCCGTTGTGGGTGGTGAATGACAGGTCAGGTTGTCGACACGGTTACCGAGGTGATGATGCAGTCTTCCGTCGGTTTCTCACCTGCCCGGGGCGCTGCTGCGATGGAGTCGACTGCGTCCATTCCTGCGGAGACCGTGCCGAAGATCGTGTAGGCGTGCGGAAGGTTGACGTCGTCGAGGCAGATGAAGAACTGCGACCCGTTCGTGTTGGGGCCGGCGTTGGCCATTGCCAGTGTTCCCCGCGAATAGTCACCGCGGCCTTCCAACTCGTCTCTGAAGTCGTATCCGGGACCTCCGGCGCCGGTGCCCTCGGGGTCACCCCCCTGGATGACGAATCCGGGAACGACACGGTGGAAGATGACGCCGTCGTAGAAGCCCTCGCCGGCGAGGAACACGAAGTTGTTCGCCGCCAGCGGTGAGCGGGCGGCGTCCAGATCGAGGTTGATGTCGCCGTGATTGGTGTGCAGCACGGCCGTGTATGCCTTCTTCAAGTCGAGTTGGAACGGCGGGGGAGTGGGATACCGCTGGGCCACGGGCCACCTTTCTGGTTGCAGGCCGACGGAGCCTAGGTGCGGAATGCTCATGAGCCGGTGTCCGACGCCGATATCGTGTAGCAATGGCGACTGTTCGCGGGTTGGCGATGTGGGCACTCGCCGCGGTCCTGATCGCCCCGGCCTGCGGCGGAGACGGGGTCTTCGAAGGCACCTCTACATCCGCGGGGACGGCGACGGCGTCTCCGCCGACGTCTGCAACCACCGAGGTGACCTCGACGACTGCAGTGACGTCGCCGACGACATCAGCTCCCGCCTCCACGTCGACCACCTCACCACCGGCCACGGCAACGACGGCTACAACCTCCCCCTCCACTACTACTACCACCACCATGCCCGGCGGGTTCGACCCTTCCCTCACCGACCGCCTCTACGCGGTGGTGCTGGTACCCGCCGATGACGTTCTCAACGTGCGCAGCGGACCCGGCGTCGAGAATGCAGCTTTCACCAACCTGGCCCCGACGACGACCGATCTGGCACTCACCGGGAACGTGGCAGAGGTGGGGGCTGCGACCTGGGTAGAGGTGGAGACCCCCGCCGGCGCCGGTTGGGCCAACAAGCGGTTCCTCACTGAGATGTGGACCAGCGCCGAGGTCGATGTCGAATGGGATCTGACCGGCCCTTTGGATGCCTTTGCCGACGAAACGGCTGCCGACGGCGACCTCAGTGGTCCTGTGTCCTACCGCGGCTTGTATGCGGTCTATTTCGACGATGAGTTGCGGCACTGGTCCCGTGCCGAGCTGACGGGGATCATGGCCGACCCTACGTTGTACACCTGGTCGGGGACCGGCTGCTACCAATGTGTCGAGATGACATGGGCCGACGCCGTCGCGTTCGACCTGTATGGGGCATACGAGGACGAATTCGACGACGCCGTCTTCGCTCTCGACGACATCATCCTCGGCGGCAACGGACCTTTCCCACCTCAGGCTGCCATACCGGTCCCGTTGCAGAACTTCCACTGGCTGATGCTCCACGACCCCGGGGATGATCCTGCCTTCGATGGGCTGGACTGGGTGACGTGGTTCGTCTACTACGACTACGAGGATGGAGAGGCGAGGATCGTCGGCTTGTCACCGGCAGCCTGGGCACCCTAGGCGAAAGGCGGCCCTGCAGGACCCCGGCGCACGACGGCGTTCCACACGGTTTCGTAGTGGTCCCGGTCGAACGGATCGACGTGGGGGACGACGAACTCGTCCCAGGCGCGGCGCAGCGGATCCTCGGCGCTTTCGTAGATTCTGAGCCCGGCGGGCATCCGGTCGAGGACGGTGCGCAGGCTCATCGGAGTCTCCACTCGGGTGCGGGTGTCGGTGGCGGTGAAGGAAGCATTCACCTCCACCGCCAGCCGGGCGATGGCGGTGACGAATGGCTCCTTGAGGTCGGGGTAGCGGCGGTCCAGCATGGCGGCGAGCTGATCGTCATTGGGAAACACCTTCTCCCAGATCACCCAGCGGTCGGCGAAGGCCTTGTTGAGCGTCTGCGTGCCTGCGTAGTCCCGCAGGTCGGTCGGGTTGAGCGTGCCGAAGAGCCGCACGTCGTCGCGCAGGCGCACCGTCTCTCCTGTTGGCAGCCCCAGAGCCTGGTAGCGGTCGAGGAGGCCATGCAGTGCGAACAGGGTCTCGGCTCCGGCAGCGTTCAGCTCGGAGAGGTTGACCAGAGCCGGACCTCGCAGAGCGCGGGTGATGTCGCCGTCCTCCCAACGGCTTTCGGTGCCGCCCTTGCCATCCCCGTACAGCTTGACGCTGCCGATGAGAGTGATGTCACGCACTTCACCGGTGAGGGGGACTCTGAAGTAGGGGAGTCCCAGCAGGGCGGCGAACTGCTCCAGGTCGTGGTCCTTTCCGGTGCCCATGTGTCCCCGCAACGCCAGGTGCAGAGGAGTGTCGGCGAAGTGGAGGCGGCGCGCCTCCTCCAGCTGCGCTATGCGGTACAGCATCCCGAGGTCGACGTAGAACGGATCCGGTTGCGGTACCCGCAGCATCCGCTGCTCGTGGTCTGCCAGATCCTCATCGAGATGGAACAGCTGCAACTCGATCGGTGGGCCCGTGCCGCTGGGATCTTCGAATGTCACCGTTTCAGCCATCGTTCCTCCTGGTAACCCCTCGATCGTAGAGGCCACGTTCCGACCTGTGAATCCACCAGCTGTCGCCACCGGTGGCGGCGATGGACCTGTAGAGGGCGGAACGGACTCCGTCCACCATGGCCGTCGCCAGCGTGTCGGGACGTTCAACGATCTGATGGCGCCCGTATGCGGCTTCTACGGTTGCGTCGCCGATGCCTATGCCGAGGACGAGCGTTCCGCAGCGTTCTACCTCCTCCACTGCCGACGCCAGCGTCTCCACCGACCCCCGTGTCATGCCGTCCGCGAGCACGACCAGAACCCGGGTTTCCGCACGGCGGGCGACGAGGCGGCCGGCGGCGTGGCTCACGTTGAACTCATCGACGTTGGCCGCTTTCTCGAACATGGACACGGGTGGTGCCATGCGAGGATCGCGGCGGGCCTGCTGGGCAGCCTGAGCCGGGTTGCTCGCCGCCCAGAACAGCCCGGCGAGAACGTCTTCGGCGTTGCGCCAGGGACGGTCGAACGGTTTGATCAAATAGTGGTTGATGGTGCGGGTGAGGCGATCCGCGTGGCCGCCTTGGGTGCGGCGCAGGCCGCCGGTGGCGGCGTGCAGCCGGGTGGTGAAAGTCGCCTCGGTGTCGACTGCGGCGGCTGCAAACGCCCGGTTGAAGAGGGCGACTTCGAACTCGACTTGCAGCTCATCGCACAGCCGGGCCAGCGTCCACGCTCCCAGCGTCGCCGCCGCCAGCGCCCACGCCACCCTCCCAGCGGATGGAATCTCGCGCGGTTGCAACATCGAGGCTGAACCGTCGACGAGCAAGCTGAGTGCATACGAGCGCCGTGTCGAGGAGGCGCGCCGTTCGAACATGCGCTCGTAGAGGCCGCCGCCGAGAAGCAGTGCGGAGTAGGGAGACAGGTCGCCGGCGTCGAATCCGGCCTGCAAACCGCGCCGCTGGTTTGCGGTGAACAGGGGAAAGAGTTCGCCTGACACGTGCCGCTGCGCCACGGCCCAACGCCTTGCCGCTTCTTCCAGCGCTGTATGGCCCTCGGCGGAGAAGGTGCGAAACGCATCGGGGAAGCCGGCTACGACGAGCTTGCCGCCGCGTCCGTCTGGGAGGTAGACGGTGGGCGCTTCGGAGACGCGCACGATCTGGTCGGTCGCGGGATCGCCTCCGGGAACGACATCTGCCTGCCTGCCTTCTGGCCCGACCACCTGATGAGTGTCGTCGTAGCTCTCGGGGTCGCGTAGCACAGGTGTGGTGAGGCGCACCATGTCGACCGTCTCAATGATGTCGACAGCCTGCAATTCCTCACGGGCGGCCCGCGTCTGCGGTGTCTCCGCGTCGGTGATCTCTTCTGCGAGCCCGTGCAGGCGGGCCACGGCCAGTAGATGCAGCGCAGATCCGGCAACCTCCCAAGGGTCGGTGCTGGCGGCTATGTCTTCCAGGAACGGAGTGGCGTCGTCGAGGGCCGCCGCAACCGGTGGGCTCACCCGGCGCTCCAGATCCTCGCGGTCCTCGTAACCGCCGACCAGCAGGAAGCAGGCCAGACCGTATTGCCCCAAAGGCCGGGCATCACCCAGTGTCTTTGGGCTGGCCGCGGCGTACAGATCGCCGATCACCGAACGGGCGCCGGCGTACGCCTGCAACAGGGTGGCTTCCTGACGGGCGTCTTCCACGGTGAGAAACAGGGCCGCTGCTGCCGGGCCGCCGGCACTCACCAACCCGTCGAGAAGAGCCACCGGCTCTTCCGACACTTCGCCTTCGTAGGAGTGCGGATACCACTCGGGGGGCATGGGCCGGCGTTCATCGAAGTCGGTGGCGACGAGATGGACCGCCTCGTGGAGGGCCGACGCCAGGGCGACCTCCCCCGGGGTGACCGGGGCTGCCCTGGCGTAGGCGGCCTGGAACACCCCCGGGTCGAGCACGATCTCGCCGGCGCGCGCCTCGGCGTGGGAACCGAGACGAACCTGGAGATCGTCGTCGCCTGCGATGGAGCGGGCGAAGCGGGTCACCGCTGGAGCCACCCGTTGGTAGCGCGACACGACGTTCTCGATGGCCCGCTCTTCGGGGGGAAGTACGTCTCGCAGCATGCTGCGACCGTGGTCTCGCATGACCGCTCATTGTCTCACAGAGGCGCGACGCCGCGGTAATGGATAAGATCGCATCCACCCCCGGGCGCCGACGCGCCCGCGGCTCCCATAGGAGGAGGAAATAGATGCTCAAGAACAGGAAGGTGCAGGCCCTCGGTCTGCTCCTTGCCTTTACACTCATTGCCGCAGCATGCGGGGATGACGACGGGGGAGGAACCACTCCAACGACGGCCGCCGCCACTACGACGGCCGCCACGGTCGCGTTCCCACCCGCCGCGACATCCGATCTCGGCGGCGCGCTCCTCGGGGCCGGCGAAGCCGCGCAGAAAAGACCGCGCCAGGCGACCAGCTGCACGG
>CAZIEQ010000179.1:0-5489 GCA_964538725.1 uncultured Acidimicrobiia bacterium
TACCGCCAGCTGGAAAACGATGGTGTGGTCGAGGCCATGGCCGGCTCAGGCATCTATGTGCGCGACCAGCAAAAACCCCGGGAAGTCAAAGCACCCAGCGGCCCGCGCCATCGCATCCGGCCGGACATTGATCAGGAAGTGCGCCGCAGCATCGATGGACTGCTCAATGCCGGCTGCACGCTGCAGCAGGCAGGCGAGTGCGTCGCGGCAGGGCCTGCATGGCGCGCGGGGTCCGCCGGCCGAGGCGTCATCGCCCCGGGAACCGCCGCCGACCTTTGCGTATTCGACCCCGACAGGGAGTTCATCGTCGGCCGGGGCGGGCGACAATCGGCGTCTGCCGGGAACCCATACGAGGGACGGCGGTTGCGGGGACGTGTCGAATCGGTGTATCTGGACGGACGAATGGTCCTGGGGGCAGACGTCGTCGACGAGCAGCCCGCGGGACGGTTGTTGCGGCGGGGCTGAGGACTTCTACCGGCACTTCACGCCTCGATGGGTGGGAGACGTTCCGTTTCAGGGAGAACGGCGTTGACGGCGTCGAGACGGCGTTGCAGTTCTGCGATGGCTGCAGCCCGGTCGTCGGCGTCAGCGATACGGCGGACCGCACGGGCCTGCCTCACCAAATCTGCGCCTCGCTCCCTGGCGAGCAGCCGCCTGGCCCACCACGCCGGGTCGTATGATGCTTCCAGGCTGCTGATCGGCCGTCCCTCCCCCGGTAGATCGTCGAACTCGCCCCGCTCGACCGCCTCCCGGATGAGACGGTCGGCATAGGCCTCGAAATGCTTCTCATCAGTCATCGCGGTGCCATTGTGGTGGATGGTGGGATGGCTCGGCGACCCGAGTACCGTGCCACCTGATGGGCCGCACCGAGTTCCTTCCCGACGACGTCTACGACTACATCCTCCGGGTGGCGGTCGCTGAGCATCCGGTACTGGTGGAGCTGCGCAGGGAGACCGCCCGGCTGCCCGAAGCCAGCATGCAGATCGGCCCCGACGAAGGGGCATTCCTCGCCTGGCTAATCAAGGTGCTCGACGCCCGCCGTGTCCTCGAGGTTGGAGTGTTCACCGGCTACTCGTCGCTGGTGATGGCCCTCGCCTCGCCGACAGTGACCGTCACTGCGCTCGACGTTTCTCTGGTGTGGTCCGCGACGGCGCGCAGTTATTGGGAGAAGGCCGGTGTTCGCGAAAGGATCGATCTGCGGCTTGGGCCGGCGCTGAAGTCACTTGGCGAACTGCCTGCAGACCACTACGACCTTGCGTTCATCGACGCCGACAAGCCCAATTACCCGGCCTATTACGAGCGGGCGGTCGACCTGGTGCGGCCGGGCGGAATCGTGGCGGTGGACAATGTGCTGTGGAGCGGGCGGGTTGTCCGCCCCGCAGACGATGCCGGCCGAGCCATCGACGAAACCAACCGCCGCGCCGCCGCCGACCGTCGTGTCGACTGTTCGATGGTCCCCATTGGCGACGGGGTGCTTCTCTGCCGGAAGAAGGTGCCGATTGGTGGCGGAAGCGAGCGGTGACCACGCTGCTGGTGAAGCATGCGGCCATGCTTGCCACCATGGATGAAGGGCGGCGGAGAATCAATGTGCGACGGGCGGTCCTGCAGGTGACACTTTGGTGTGACGACGAATACCCAGCTCGCCGAGACACGCGACGAAGAGCGGTTCAGTCGCCACCGGCCCTGCAAGTCGGCGGTTGCCTGCGCGGTCGGTGACGACCGGCTGCAGGCGGTTGACTTGGACGAGCCCATCCAGGCCACGGCCCGGATTGTCGAGCAAGCGGTTCTTCCCACGCCCGGTCCAGTTAGATTCGGTGGCGTGGATATTGCACGCCCCACCTCACTGGAAGAGGCGACGGTATGCCTCGACCGGTGGCCGGACGCCACCATCCTGGCCGGGGGCACCGACCTGATGGTGGAGGTCAACCTTGCCGGACGCCGCCCTGAGCGGATCGTGTCGCTTCGCCGGGTCGGTGAGCTGGACGTCGTCGACGGGAGGCGCATCGGTGCCGGCGTCACCTTTCAGGCCTTGGAACGGTCACCCCATGCGGCTCTCGCCCAACTGGCCCGCACCGTCGGCTCTCCTCAGATTCGCGCTGCCGGAACCATCGGCGGGAACCTGGGGACCGCCAGCCCCGCCGGTGACAGCCTCCCCTTCCTGGCAGCCCTCGACGCGGATATCGAAGTTTCCTCCAGCGCAGGCACTCGCGTGGTGCCGTTCGCAGACTTCATGACCGGGGTGAAACAGACCTCCCTTCGCCGGGGGGAGCTGATCACGGCCGCCATCCTGCCCGCTCATGTTCCCAGCCGGCAGGCCTTTGCCAAGGTTGGGGTGAGGAGCTCGATGGTGATCTCCATCGTCTCAGGATGCGTCCTACGCAGGGACGATGGCGGCACCCGCATAGCTATGGGAGCGGTGGGTCCGACGATGATCAGGCCCAGGGCAGCCGAGCAAATGATTTCCGCCGAACGCAACCCGACCGCCGCCGCCTGCGACGAGTTCTCCCGACTGGTCGCACAAGCCGTGACACCGATCACGGATCACCGCGCCACTGCAGAGTACCGGCGCCACGCCACCGCGGTGCTGGCCCGCAGGCTGCTGGAGAGAGTCCTCTGATGCAGATATCCCTGACCGTGAACCGTGAGGCTCGGCAGGTCACCGTCGGCGGGGCCGACAGCCTGCTCAAGATACTGCGGGACGAGTTGGGCCTGCCGGGCTCGAAAAACGCCTGTGAGCAGGGTGAATGCGGGTCGTGCAGCGTGATCCGCGACGGGAAGCTGGTCTGTGCATGCCTGGTGATGGCAGCCGACTGCGAAGACTCCAACGTCACGACCGTTGAGGGCCTGAGCGTCGGCGACGACCGGCATCCGGTGCAGGAGGCGATGCTGCGGGCGGGGGCGGTGCAATGCGGCTTCTGCACTCCCGGATTCGTAGTGGCCGCCGCCTACTACTTGGACCGCAACCCGGACGCCGCTGCCGATGACCTACGCGAGGAGCTGGCGGGCAATATCTGCCGCTGCACCGGTTACGGGTCCATCGTGCGAGCTCTGGCCGGTGGCATCGGATGAGCACAGCCACTCAACACCGCATTGCAGGAGGCATAGGCACATCACCACCGCGTTCCGACGGCGTCCCCAAGGTGACCGGCAACTATGCGTACACCTCCGACCTGTATGCAGACGGCATGCTTTGGGGCTCCACGGTGCGCAGCCCTCACCCTCACGCCGAGATTGCCGACCTCGACATCGGCCCTGCGCTGGCAATGCCGGGAGTGCAGGCGGTCCTCACCCATGAAGACGTACCCGGCAACCAGATGTATGGGTTGGAACAGGTCGACCAGCCGGTTCTATGCGACGGTGTCGCCCGTTACTGGGGGGAGCCAGTGGCGATAATCGCCGCCGACGATCCGGAGACGGCCCGACTAGCCGCCACCGCCGTCAGCGTGCAGTGGCGGGTGCTGTCACCGGCGACCGACCCTGAAGCCGCCGCCGAGGCAGGAAGCACGTTCCGTGTGGTGCCGATACGGCGGGGCGACCCTGAAGCCCATGGAGACGTCGTGGTGGAAGGCTTCTACGAAACCGGCATGCAGGATCAGGCTCCGCTGGGTACCGAATCGGGACTTGCCATACCCGACGGGCTGGGAGGTGTCGACCTCTACTGCTCCAGCCAGTGGGTCCACTCCGACCATGCCCAGATCGTTGCCTGCCTCGGCGTGGCCGGCGACCAGGTCCGTTCCCATCCCGCCGGTATGGGCGGAGCCTTCGGCGCCAGGGAAGACATAAGCATGCAGATCCACCTCTGCATGCTGGCGCTACACACCGGGCGCCCGGTCAAGATCGTGTACGACCGGGCGGAAAGCTTCGTCGGGCACGTGCATCGGCATCCGGCCCGCATGTGGTACCGCCACGAGGCCGATGCCACCGGGCGGTTGGTGCGCGTCGACGCCGAGATCCTTCTTGACGGCGGCGCGTACGCGTCGACGTCAGCGGCCGTTGTCGGGAACGCCGCCTACTTCGCCGTTGGCCCATACAAAGTGGACAACGTGTTCGTCCGTGGAGTCGCGGCGCGTACCAACAACCCGCCGTGCGGGGCGATGCGGGGCTTTGGATCGGTGCAGGCCTGTTTCGGTGCCGAAACTCAGATGGACAGGCTCGCCGCCGCGCTTGGCATAGACCCTCTCGAGCTGCGTCGGCGCAACGCCATGGAGACCGGTGATCCGATGTCCACCACCGGGCAGGTGATGACCGAACCCCTGCCGGTTCGCAGGGTGATCGACGAGCTGGCCGCCATGCCACTGCCGGAGGCGCGAAGCGTCGACGATCCACGCCACCTGCCTGGTGGCACGGGTTTGACCACACCGGCCTCGGCGGTACGCCGCGGGGTTGGTTACGCCATCAGCCTGAAGAATCTGGCCTTCTCCGAAGGCTTCGATGATTACGCCGAAGTGCGGATTGTCGTCACCGAGGCCGGTGCGGAGGTGCATTCGGCGGCGATCGAGGTGGGCCAGGGCCTCGTCACCGTCTGCGAACAGATCGTACGAGAAGTGCTGGGGATCGAGAAAGTCGCGTTCCTCTTCGATGACACCTCGCGGATCGGGTCGGCCGGTTCGACGTCAGCATCGCGGCAGACTCAAATGACAGGCGGTGGCACCTATCAGGCGGCGCTCGCATTGAAGGAGAAGCTGTTCGAGGATTGGCAGGCCGACGCCTGCGACGGCGACGGGCTGTGGCGTGCCGGCGAGCTGGTGGCATCGTGGGATGAGGTGTGTGCGGACGGCCCACTCGAGCAGCATGTGCGTTTTCGCCATCCTCCCACCGAAGCTCCCGATGAGAACGGGCAGGGGAACGTGCACGCCAGTTTCGCCGTGGCTGCCCATCGTGCGGTTGTCGACGTGGATCCCGACCTGGGTCTGGTGCGGGTTGTGCATGTGGCCACGGTGCAGGACGTGGGCAGGGTCCTGCATCCGGTGGCTGCCGTCGGTCAGATCGAAGGCGGCATCATGCAGGGTGTCGGGTTGGCTGTCATGGAGGAACTGGTCCTCGACGAGGGAAAGATCCGCAACGCCAGTTTCACCGACTATCTACTGCCGACGTTCCTCGATGCCCCCAGTGTCGAGGTGGCCTTCGTCGAGGAACCGGGGACTTGGGGCCCCTTCGGTGCCAAGGGGATCGGTGAACCGCCGACGATCAGCTCTACCCCGGCCGTGGTGGCTGCCATCGCAGCCGCCACCGGGAAGGACCTGCACCGAGCCCCTGTCAGGCCACAGGACATCGCCCTGTGAACCGTTGCCTTCCACCTCACCCCTCCACGTTTTGGCGTCGTTGAGCGCCACCTCTCGGCGGTGAGCAACGCCGAAAGTGGAGGGCTTCCTGTTTTGGCGTCGTTGAGCGCCACCTCTCGGCGGTGAGCAACGCCGAAAGTGGAGGGCTTCCTGTTTTGGCGTCGTTGAGCGCCACCTCTCGGCGGTGAGCAACGCCGAAAGTGGAGG
>CAZIEQ010000180.1:0-5432 GCA_964538725.1 uncultured Acidimicrobiia bacterium
GACCGGCCGGCCAAACCGCCGGTGAAGGCGACCCGCTCACCAAGATCCTGCCCGAGGTGCTGGTGGCCGCCAAAGTCGACGACGGCCCGGAACCGGCGGCCGAGGCGGCGGCGCTGCAGGAACTGGCCGGTTCTCGCTATCCGGTGCTGGCGGTGTCTGCGAACACCGGTCGCGGGCTGGAGAATCTGGCACGATGGCTCGTCGCCAGCCTGGGGATCGTGCGGGTGTACACCAAGATCCCCGGCATGCCGCCCGACCGCGGCCGGCCGTACACGGTCCGCCGTGGGCAGACCGTGGGGGACGTGGCGGCCATCGTTCACCGCGACATCGCTGCCGGGTTGAAATACGCCCGCATCTGGGGCGGCGACACGATCGACGGCCAGCAGGTGGGGCGGGACCATGTCGTGAGCGACGGTGACATCCTCGAACTGCACAGCTGAACCGCAACCGGTTGCCGGTGCAGACGGAAGCCCCGCCACACGACCGCAACATCTCCCGTTTTGGACAGCGGCGAGGAGTAGGTTGCCGCCGAGGGATCTAAGGAGGAAGATCATGACCATGAGGCGTCTCGCCGGTGTGGCGGCGCTCCTCATCGTGCTGGCAGTGATACCGGTGATCGTGACCGCCAGCCCGGGATTCGACGACGTGCCCACCAGCCACACGTTCTACTCCGATATCGAGTGGCTGCGCGACTCCGGCGTCACCAAAGGCTGCAACCCGCCTGCCAACACCCAGTTCTGCCCTGGTGACAACGTGACCCGGGGGCAGATGGCGGCGTTCCTGCACCGGCTTGCCACCGACCCGCGTCCCCAGGTGGTCAACATTCCGGGCGAGGCGTTCAATCCGGTCCTCGACAGCGACACCATCCGCCTGGACGACCGTTTCGGGGCCACCGGACTCGCAGGCACCCACGGGCTGTATGCACCGGTGAGCCTTCCCGACGGGGCGACCATCACCAAGGTGGAATGCGTCTTCTATGACGCCTCCGCCTCCGATCTGAGGTGCCTGCTGCGTTGGGCCCCTCTCGACGCTGTCGGCGTCAACTCGGTCGGTGACGCGGATTCATCGGGCAGCAGCGGGTTCCAAAGAGTGGATGCCGGCTCCCTCTCCGAACCGGTCGTGGACAACGCCAACCGTATCTACTACGTGCAGGCGGGACCCATCTCGGGGTCGTGGGACGGCACCGACCTGGGCATCAAGGCAATGGTGATCACCTATACCGCTCCGCTGATGCCGTAAAGCTAGGGCGTTCCGGCGAGCAGTCGCGACTCCTCCCGCTCTTCAAGGCCGCGGCTCAGATTGGGGGCGAGGCGCTTCTCGCACCATCGCCGGGCCGCCGCCACCGCCCGCCGGCCGTCGCTCCGCCCGACCGCCCACTCGGCGTGCTCCACCATCAGGGACGCGATGGCTATCCGGGTCAGTGAGTAAGCGATCTCGCGCCCGAGTGCCTGGGCTTCTTCATCGCCGCCGCTGAGTGCCTTGTCGACGTAGGTCTTCGCGTCGACGGCGGCCCGGCGCACCTTCTCCGCCGGCTGCGCCAGCTCGTGGCTGGTGACGTCCCGCAGACGCTGCTGGATGTCGGTGATGAGTGGATCGAGGGCATCGTCCTTGACGATGGCGCGCAGCGAATCGAGCGCCAGCACGTTGGTTGCGCCCTCCCAGATGGCGAGAGCCAGTGCGTCGGGGAGGTGGCGCGGCAGGCCGGTGTCTTCGATGAAGGCGGCCCCGCCGAATGCCTCGATGCCTTCGGCTGCCACCGCGATCGCCTGTTTGGCGGTGTACAGCTTGGCGAGGGGCATCAGCAGCCTGAGTCTCGCTCTCTCGTCGGCGGTGGCGGTGCCGGTTTCCTCTCTGCCGAGGCACCCCACCAGATGGAACACCAGGTGCAGCGCCCCCCGGGCTTCCACCTCCATGGCTGCTAGCACTTCGGCGAACAGCGGCAGGTCAGCGAGGGACCGTCCGAAGGCGCGGCGGCGGTAGGCATAGTCTCGGACCAGGGCAATCATCCGCCGCATGCCGGCGGCGGCGGCAGTCGAGTTGTGCACCCGCGTGATGTTGAATTGAGAGGCGATGTTGGGGATGCCCCTTCCCGGGTCGCCGATGAGGTGTGCCCGGGTGCCGTCGAGGTCCACCTCCGCAGTGGGCAGGCCCTTCGACCCCAGCTTGTCCTTGAGGCGGTTGATGGTGATGCTGTTGAGCCGCCCGTCGTCGAGCCGCGTCTCCAAGTAGAAGGTGCTGAGGCCTTTGGAGCCGGCGACGGTGTGGCCGCCGGCATCTTCGATGCGGGCCAGCGTGATCGCCATCTCCGATGTGGTGGCCGATGTGAACCACTTGTGGCCGTAAAGGCGATATGCGTCGCCGTCGCGCCGGGCCACCGTTTCGGTGCCGGAGAGATCGGACCCGCCCGACCGTTCCGTCATCCACTGCCCCGACGTCCACCCCTCTGCCGCGTCCGGGGAGAACAGACGAGGCAGTGCCCGGTCGCAGATGTCCGCCGCGGCGTGAAGCTGGAGCACCCGGGCGGCGCCGTCGCTCATTGCGATGGGGCATGTGTAGATCGCAGACGAAGGGTGAAACAGGTAGATCTTGGCGGCCTGGACGATGCGGGAGACGTCTCCGTAGGGGCGTTCGTATGGGAGGGCAACCATCTGCTCCTCGGAGGCCAGTGCCCCCAGCCGCTGCCAGCCTGCAGCCACCTCGATACGGTCGATCCTGCGCCCCCAGGGGTCGTACTGAGTCAGACGGGGCGGGTTGGCTTCTGCGTCCTCTGCCCACTCCACCACTTCTCCGCCGACGCGTCCTCCGAGGCTGCGCAGGCCGGGCTCGACCTCCGCCATCACCTCGGCAGGCAACATCCGGCCGAGCAGATCTCTCAGGAGAATGTCGTCTTCGTACTGGTTGCCGAGTTGCGGGCCGTCTTGGAAGAATCCGGTCATGGGGAGCCCCTCCTCGTAGCTGGCGCTAGGGTACCTCGGATGCGAGATAATCACAATCGGAATATCCGATCTCGGAAGATAGCAAAGGCGCGCCTGCACCACTCTCTCGCCGATCAGATCGGCCGCACATTCCGGCGGCTCAACGCTGTGTTCGCCGCCGCCCTCAAGCCGTACGGCATCTCGCCGGTGGGGGCCAACATCCTGGCGATCCTGTGGGTTGACGGACCGATGCGGATAGGGATGCTGCAGCAGCGTTTGGCCATGAACAGCTCGACGTTCACCGGTGCCGTCGACCGGCTGGAGCGAGCCGGGTTCATAGTGCGCACCCCGGCTCCGGGGGATCGCAGAGCCACAGTCCTCGAGCCCTTTGACCTCGAGGACGACAGGAGGGCAGACATCGAGGGGACGCTTCTCGATACCGAGGAGCTGTTGTTCTCTGCGTTGACCGGTACGGAAAAGGCCGAGCTGGGCCGCCTGCTGCGCAAACTGGATGAGTCGGAGTGGTAGCGCGTACGGCTTTCAGCCGGCTTCGAGCCCGACCTGGCGGGGATGTTGCTGATCACTTCTGTCGTGGCTTCGGCGCAAAGCTGGGTGTGGCGTCTGGCGACTACCGTCCGGGCACTCGGAATCGTATTGGAAACGGTCCCGTTGACCGTGCTCTACCGGGTCGGGTGCCGGGCGGCGGCGCCGTTTGGTATTGCGCTCCAAGGCTGGTGCCGATTCGATGCCTGCAGCGCCGACCCGCTAGCCACCGGGCTTCTCCATGAACCGGTCTGTTGTAACCGCTGCTCGGGTGTGTCCCGTCGATCAGCGGGCGGGGAGTCGCAGCCTGAAAGTGGATCCGACGCCGAGTTCACTTTCGACCTCGACTGTGCCTTCGTGCACCTCGGCGACGTGTTTGACGATGGCGAGCCCGAGGCCGGTGCCGCCCCGGCGGCGGGAGCGGCCGGGGTCGACGCGGTAGAAACGTTCGAAGATGCGGGGAAGGCCCCGGCTCGGGATTCCGACTCCCTCGTCTTTCACCTCCACCACGGCGTCGCCTCCGTGGCGGCCGACCCAGACTTGGACTCGACTGCCGGAGTCGGAGTAGGTGCCGGCGTTGTTCAGCAGGTTCAGCACCGCGAGCCCGACGTGCGCTTCGACACCGTCAATCCAGACCGGCTGTGCCGCCAGTTCGAAGTGCACCCCAGGTGCCCGCTGTCCGGCGGCTTCGACCTGCTCGGAGACCGCGGTGTCGAGGCGGAAGCGGGCGAATTGGGGGTGCTTTGCTTCGAGGCGGGACAGGTCCAACAGATCGGAGACGATCCGTGTCAGTCGGGAGGCGTCCTGATTCACCTGCTGGGCAAAGCGGCGCGCCTTCTCCGGCTCGCTGCCGATGCTGTTCAGCACCGCCTCGATCCCGGCCCGAATCGCCGCCAGCGGTGTTTTCAGCTCATGGGAGGCGTCGGCGACGAAGTCGCGCCGCATCGCCTGGATACGGCGCTCCTCGGTGGCGTCGCGCAGCACCAGCAGAACCCCGCCGCCGACCGGCGACGCGGCAACCTGCATCCAACGTGCGGAACTTCCGTATTCGAACTCGTCCTCGGCGGGAACGCCGCGGCGGCGAACCTCGGCGACGATCCGCTGCAGAGCCATCGGGGTGAGCCGAGCGAGTCGGTCACCGACCCCGCCCAGAAGGGACCGGGCAGCATGATTGGAGTATTGGACACTGTCCGCCGGGTCGATGAGGACGACACCTTCGGTCAGCGTGGAGAGGATCTCATCTCGCGTTTGCAGCCCGTCGGCCTCGGCCTGGAGACTTCGTTCCCGGCGTGCCGTCTCCGCTACGAGCCGATCCGCCAGTGCACCGGCGCCTGGGAAGGGCTCCGAGGTGCCTGTGGCCGCCGCCATCCGGCGAAGGGGGCGGTCGATGCGCCTGGCTGCGCTCATCGCCGCCACCACAGCACCGCCGATCCCTGCCCCGGCGGCTGCAACCACCGCCGCCGGTGGGTCGAAGGCGACCATGACGAGGATCACCACTACGAAGGTCACCGTGACGTATCCGGCTGCGTGCCGGGCGGCGACCCCCACCCGCCGCGGCCGGTCGGGTGGGCTCGGGGAGTCCGGTTCAATCATCGGCGAACTTGTAGCCCAGGCCGCGCACCGTCACCAGCCGGGTGGGATGGCGAGGGTCGGTTTCGATCTTGGCACGCAACCGTTTGACGTGGACGTCGAGGGTCTTGGTGTCCCCGAAGTAGTGCGGTCCCCAGATCTCGTCGATGAGGATCTCTCTCGTCAGCAGCCGCCCTTTGGCCCGCAGCAGCATCTCGAGAAGCTGGAACTCTTTGGGGCGCAAGTCGACGGTCTCGCCCCGCACTCTGACCTCGTGCCGGGACGCGTCGAGCACAACGTCGCCGCCGGCGACGACGTCGCCGCCCGGCTCCGGACCCGCGCTCATCCCCGCCCCCCGTGGCTGGCACGGCACCCGGGCCCCCTGTTCGCGGGCGGAGCACGGCT
>CAZIEQ010000181.1:0-5416 GCA_964538725.1 uncultured Acidimicrobiia bacterium
GTACACCCGTGGTGTACAGTGTGTGCTATGTGGTGACGGCGCCGTCGGAGGACAACAGAAAGAAGTCGGTGAGGGCGCCACCGACATCGACGCCGATCTTGTAGCTCATGAACTGGTCACCTCGTCGAGCCGATTCTGGCTCAAGGCGCGATGGTTTGCCGGGACGCCATCTGCGGAACCCTGCTGCAGTGTCACTCCGGCGGCCAGCCCCACTTGAAACGCCCCCAGTTGGGGCGCCGTCTCGCCACCCACCTGCCCGACGGCGGACGATACGAATTCGGCATCGAAGGGAAGGACGCCCACCCCTGCGAGAACGCCCAGCATGACGACGTTGAGGAAACGCTTGTCACCGACACGGGTGGTGAGGGCGGTGCCGTCGACCTGGTAGACGCGCCCGGCCAGCTCCCTGATACGGGCGAACATCGAGTCCACCGCCGGGTAGGGAATGCCACCGCTCCCCGGGTTGGGTGGAAGGATCGGTATCCGGTTGGCCACCACCGTCGTGGTGGAGTTCATGCGGGGAAGCGCCCGTTCCGTCTCGAGGGGCTCGAAGCCGACAACCACATCGGCCTCGCCGGTGGAGATGAAGGCCGTGCTGCCGGAGCCGATCCTCACCGTCGCCTCCACGCTCCCTCCCCGCTGCGACAAGCCGTAGATCTGCCCGACCCTCACTTGCGCTCCGGCGAGGGCGGCAGCGTTGCCAAGGAGCCGGGCAAAGCGCAACACCCCCTGGCCGCCGATGCCGGCAACCACGACGCTGCAGTCGCCGCCCGTCACAGCACCGCCTTCTGCCCGTATACGGGGACTATGGCGCCGTTGGGGCAGAACTGGGCGCACACCCCACAGGAGATGCACAGGGCGGCGTCGATCTCGATGAGGCCATCCCGTTCGTAGAACGCGGGGCAGCCGAACAGGTCGATGCATGCACTGCAGTTTCCACACAGACCGCAGATCATGCAGCGGGCTGCTTCAGCGCGGGCCTCCTCCTCGGTGAAGGTGCCTGCCACTTCGTCGAAGCCGGCGATGCGCGATACCGGGTCGAGCTCGGGGGGCGCCCATCTCTCATGCCGATCGGTCCGGGTGACGCCGGGTCTGCGGGCCGGTGCACCGGAGGAAACTTCGGGAGGGGCGGGACGGCGGTCGGCGACGGCGGCGCCACGCAGGCTGCGATCCAGCCTCCAGGCGGCGCGCAGGCCGCCGGCGATGGCATCGGTGACGCTGCGCTGCTCCCCGTTGAGATCTCCGGCCGTGAAGACCCTCCCAGATGCGCCTTTTCCCGCCGTCGCAGCGGCGACGGCGGCTGTGATGTCGGCATCGGGGATCTGCCCCAGGGCTGCTACGACGAGGCCGGCGCGGATGACGGTCTCTGTACCCGCCACCGGCCGGTAACCGCCGGGGTCGATCTCGTCGCCGGTGGAATCGACACGGGCAACCTCGATGCCGTCGCCGACCAGCCGGAGCGGGCACACTCCGCTGCGGATCCGTATCCCTTCCGCCTCGGCGGCGGCGGCTTCGCCTGCGATCGCGGGCATGGTGGCGCGGTCTTCGAGACAGGCGATGACAACTTGCGCGGCACCTCTCCGCAGTGCGCTGCGGGCGGCATCGACTGCTGAGTTACCGCCGCCAACGACGACCACCGGATCGCCGTCGGCACCGCGGCTGCTGCGGAGATAGTCGAGGGCCGACACGACGTCGGGTCCCTCCCCTGGAATCTCCAAGCCGATTTCGACACCGGCACCCACCGCCAGCACTATCGCTTTGTGCGTCTCCAGCAAACCGTCGACGGCCAGGTCGGTGCCGAGACGGCGGCCACCGTGGAACGCCACCCCCATGTCGAGGATGCGCTGCACGTCGCGGTGCAGTGTTTCCGGAGGCAGGCGATAGGAGGGGATCCCGTCGGCCAGTAACCCTCCGGGTCGGTCGGCAGCATCGAACAGGTCCACCCGGTAGCCGCGCATCGCCAGCTCGTGAGCCGCGCTCAGCCCTGCGGGACCGGCACCAACCACTGCCACCGCCATCCCGTTGTCTTCCTCACCACGTGGCCGGTAGGGAAAATCCTCCTGAGTGTCGGCCCACTCCATCACGAAGCGTTTCAGGTCGTTGATCGCCACCGGCTGATCGACGTCGCCACGGACGCAAACCGCTTCGCACGGACGGTGGCACACGCGGCATACCGAGTCGGGCAGCGGCAGTCCGCCCATGATCAGCTCGAGAGCATCGGCATACCGGCCGGCGGCGATGTGCGCCGCGTAGCCTTGGATACACAGGAACAGCGGGCACGCCGAGGCGCATGGTGCAACCGGGGGCCGTTGCGGATCCTCACCGGTTTCCAGAGAACGCGCCGTCGCCATGGCGCGCTCGAAGCCCTCAACGACTCCCTGTCCGCAACGCTGCCCGCATGCGGCACGTCCACAATGGCGGCAGCGGTCATGATCGATGGTGTAGGTGCTGACGTGGTCGTCGCCTGCGGGCCTCTCAGCAGTCAGGGAGACACGGTCACCGAATACGGGGCACAGCCGCTGTGTGATCACCACGCTCAGCCCGGCGCCGTCCCTGGCCCGCTGGAAGGCGGCAATGGTGGCAGTCAGATCGTTGGGGTCGACGGTCTCCACGTGTGGCGCACCAAGGGCTCGCACGACGGCTTCGATGTCGACGGGCCGCCGTGCCACACCGGCGTCGACTGTAAGGCCGGGGCTCTGCTGAAATCCGGTCATCGCGGTGACGCCGTTGTCCATGATCACCGCCACCATGTTCACGTCTTCCTTGATGGCGTTGAGCAACGCAGGCATGCCGGAGTGGAAGAAAGTCGAGTCACCGAGAAACCCCACGGTCTGCTCGCCGGTGGTGCGCGCCACCCCGGCGGCGAGGGTGAACCCGGCCCCCATGGCCAGCAAGGCGTCGCCGGCGTTCAACGGGGGTGCGGCTCCGAGGGTGTAGCAGCCGATGTCGTTGAAATACAGGGTCTCGTCGCCGAACACGGAACGGGCGGCAAAGAAAGCAGAACGGTGGGGACATCCGGCGCACAGCGTCGGCGGCCTGACGGGCAGCGGGCGCCCCTCAGGTTCGGCGGCGGCCGGGGCCCCGACGCCGAGCAGATCGCCGAGCACCGGTCCGACGACCGCCGGTGTGTATTCGTGTTCATAGGGAAAGTGGCCTGTTCTCTTGCCAAGAACCTTGGTCGACAGGCCGTGCAACGTGCACAGGGCCCGCACCCTGTCCTCGAGATAGGGGGACAGCTCCTCGACGATGAGCACGGTGTCCGCCTCGCCGAGGCGGGCAACCAGCCACTCTTCGGGCAGCGGGTGGATGACTCCCAGCGACAGCAGCGCGACGCTGTCATCGGAGACCGCATCGGCGAGGATGTCGGCGCATATCGGTGCCGGCGCACCGGCAACCAGCACCGCGGTCCGGCCGCCGCCTTGGCGTTCGAAGAACTCCGATTCGGCTATGAGATGTCGCGCCTCGCCCATGCGCTCGGTGATTTCGACTCGCATCCTGCGGGCGTTGGTCGGCACCGGCTGGAATCTCGACGGGTCGCGGACGAAGGCGACCGACCGGCGGCTCCCGATGGCGCCGAAACGAACCAGTGCCGATGTGTGACAGACTCTTGTCGTTGGGCGCACGATGACCGGCAGCCTGCTGCGTTCGGAGAGTTCGAAGGCGAAGCGGGTGACTTGCAGCGCTTCCTGGGGTGTGCGAGGGTCGAACATCGGAATGTGCAGGGCGTCGGCGAGGTGGCGCTGGTCTTGTTCGTTGGGACTGGTATGGCATGAGGGATCGCCTGCACTGACAATGACCAGGCCGCCCACGGTCCCCACATAGGGGATGGTGCTCAGTGGATCACCGGCGTACATGAGGCCGAGATGCTTCATGGCAACGATGGCACGGGCGCCGGCGAGGGAGGCGGCAAACGCCATCTCCAGGGCGACCTTCTCGTTTACCGAGTATTCGAATGGGATTCCCAGGTGAGGGGCAAGCCGGGCGAACGTGTCGGTGACCTCGGTCGACGGTGTTCCCGGGTAGCCGCAGGCAAACCCGACACCCGCTTCGATGGCACCGCGGGCAATGGCTTCGTTGCCGAGCAGCAGCTCGACTCTTCCCGGCTCCTCGGTTAGCAACGGATGCTCAGCCGTCATGTGTCACCTTGGGCTTCGGCGCTGCCGAGCCCTCTCCCGTCCGGCCGTTCGGTTGGGTCCAGGCTCCCACCTGCGGGCTGATGAGAGCAATCCGCTTCCTACATCATTTTTCTAATGCATACGCATCAAGTTAGCTCGAGGCGGGCCCGTCGCTACCCGTCTGTGGGAATCATTGCAATGGCGGTTATCTCGACCAGGGCTCCCACATCGGCCAGTTCGCTGATTCCGTAGAGACCCATCGCCGGGTAATGGCGACCCATGTGACGACGATAGACGGGGCCCAGTTCGGCGCGGGCCGTTCTATAGGCGTCGACGTTGCTGGTGAAGATCTGCATCCAGGTGACATGCTCGGGCTCCCCGCCGGCGGCGGAGAGGGCGGTCATCAGGTTCCCCAAAGCGACATCGAATTGCTCGGTCCAAGTGTCGCCGACGATGCGGCCTTGCAGATCGAAGGCGACCTGGCCCGCAAGGTATACGGTGCGGCCCTCCGTCGCCCCCACGACGGCATGTGAATAGCCGATCGCCGGGGCCAGCGTGTCGGGGTTGAAGAGAACATTGCCATCACTCATCGACGCCTCCAGGGTTCAGGCTCGCCGCGCTCGGTGCGCGCAGAGGAGGCTAGGCGGCGGCCACAGCCGGCAGGATTGGCCACGAGCACCCGACGGCGGGAGGGCGTAGGCTGGCGCCGCCTAAGCCGAGCAAGAGGAGCAACGTAATGGACGAGTACACCAAGGTCACGCTCGACGAAAACGAGATGCCGACCCAGTGGTACAACGTCATCCCCGACCTGCCGGAACCACCACCGCCGCCGCTGCACCCGGGAACCCACGAACCGGTCGGGCCCGACGACTTGGCGCCGCTGTTCCCGATGGCGTTGATTCTCCAAGAGGTGAGCCAGGACAGCTTCATAGACATACCCCCCGAGGTGCTCGACATTTACCGATTGTGGCGCCCTTCCCCCCTGTATCGGGCACGCAGGTTGGAGAAGGCCCTCGGTACTCCGGCCAAGATCTTCTACAAATACGAAGGCGTCAGCCCCGCAGGCTCACACAAGCCCAACACCGCTGTACCACAGGCCTTCTTCAACTCTGAGGAGGGCGTTCGTAAGCTGACCACGGAGACCGGTGCCGGCCAGTGGGGCTCTGCACTCGCGTTCGCCTGCTCCCAGTTCGGCTTGGAGTGCGAGGTGTGGCAGGGGCGGGCCTCTTTTTACCCGAAACCCTCCCCCCCGGAGAGTGAGCCCGCCGGGGGCGAGGGTTAGAGCAGGAGTCTATGGCGAA
>CAZIEQ010000182.1:0-5391 GCA_964538725.1 uncultured Acidimicrobiia bacterium
GGCCACCCCAACGAGCGAGTTCGATCAGTAGGCCGGTGCCTGTTGGGGCGGGGGCGTTGGACCGCACAACCCCGGCCGCGGATTCGAGTTCGGCCGCCGCGGATGCTGACACGGCGCAACCCACGACCGGGATACCGGCTGTGACGTGCGCGGCGACGACCCCCTCAACGGCGTAGGTTTTGCCGGCCCCGGGACGGCCCGACACCGCCAACACCGGAATGTCATGCGCGCACACGGCCCGAACCATGACGGACTGCTCCGCCGAGAGTTCTGGCCGTAGGTTCAGGGCCTGATCGATGACTGTTCGGCGCAGCGCCGGGGTGGTCGGTGTGGTCGTGTCCGACACCCAAGCGAGTAGTTCCTGTTCGATCCCGGCAAGCCCCACAGTCGTGTAGAGCTGCTGGGTCGACCCCGACCCCTTACGACGTGATCGTGCAGCCCCGCCGCCGTCCGGTGCAGTCCTTGGTGCAGTCGAATCAGCGGCCGGTGCAGTCCTTGGTGCAGTCGGATCAGTGTCCGGTGCAGTGGCTGGTGTTGGGGTTGGTGCAGTGGAATCAACAACCACCACGTCGGTCGTAGCCAAGAACTCATCTGCGTGGGTTTCGACTTCGGTGGCGGTGCAGGCTGCACCAAGGCGGGCTGAGAGCGCTTCGATCACATCCGAGCGTCGAAACGTCGACGCCCGCTGCGTCAACCCATCCACCCCCGCCAGCCAACCAAACGCCGCCGCCACCTCGCTGTCGCTGACCGTTTCTGGTGTGGCGTGACCGAAACAGGATTCGACCCGGTCGGATCCGAACCCGACATCGTTGGCTTCGCTGCGCCATGTGTCGTACAGGCCGTCGGGGGCGACGCCGTAGTCTTTGGGTTTACGGGTCTCCAGGGTGGCGATCTGAGCCGACCGAGCCGACGTGTTCCCCGACTCGGCCAACACTTCTTCGATCTCCGCCCGCCGTTTCGAAAACGCCTCCACCACCACATCGGGCACGCCCGCGATGTCGGCGTGGCCGTTCACCACCTCACCCCACTCAACACCGAGACGTTCCGCCAGCAGGTGACGTAGATGCGCCTGGTAGAGAAACCCGGCCGCTTTGGCGTGCTCGAACAAGCCACGGGCCGCGATCGCCCGCCATGCTTTCCCCCCGGTTGTCTGGATGAGGGTCATGTTCGCCACCACCACATGGGTGTGCAACAACGGATCCCCGGCCCGGCTGGTGCGATGATCAAACGCCGCCGCGATCAATCCGTCGGTCTCCACCAAGCGCTGGTGGTGGTTCACGCTCACCCGGCCACGGACCGCTCTGGCCTCCATGTAACGAACCACCTCATCCACAGCCTCGGTGTGGGCCTGACGGATCGCCATCCGGTGGGGCTCATCTGAGAGGGCCCACAGGACGCTGACGCTCTTCGGTGGGCGCAACGTGACGTCATAACCCGGGCGGGGTTTGCGCGACGGCCGGTCGCTCGAATACCGCTCCAGTTCCGAACGCGGTATCTGCCAACGGGTCGGCTCAGTTTTCTTCTTGTCTCCCGGGACCATTTCAGCCAACAAATACCGGCGCGGTTCCTGCACCGACCCGTCAGGTCCCGCCTTGGCCAGAGCCGCCTGATAATCAACACCGGTTTTGATCAGCTGGCGGACGTACTGATGCGACACCCCCAGATAGGCCGCCGCCCGGGCCGTATCCACCATCACATCCAACACGGTCACATCCCCTGGTGGGTCGCCGCGACGAGCCGACGCACGAGGCGCTGAACCCTGCGAAGTGATCAACATCGCACCCGAACGAGGATCGCGTCCGGCCAGGATCGCCCGGAAAGCCTCCGGGTCGACTGCCCCGTCGAGCCCGAGGGCGGGGCGTAGTGAGCCGACCCAACGGCCTTTGGCTTCGCCACGCCCGGTGTAGTAATCCTCCGCGGAGGTGGCGACCTCACCCACGTAGTAGTCGGCGGCTCCGGGGCTGAGCTTGCCGATATTCAACACGCTGGGCCTCTGACGGTGTTCGTTTCCATACCCGACAAAGGCGCGACGAAACCCGAAAACGCGACACACGGATCTGTGTCAGCTGCTTGCGCAAAGCGCAAGTAGCAAGTCTGTGCCACTCATGTCAACGCTTTCTGGTGCAGCCGACCCGCCGGGTGACACGGTGCTTTGTGCTGGTGGCGGGAACGGCTCGAGGACGCCGGTGAGCCATCGCTGCAGCCGGCGGAACTCGCGTCGGCGATCATGGCGGATCGAGAACAAGCCGGCGTCGATCGATCGGGCCACCCCCGGCGACGCCGGCACGACTGCGACCACGTCCAACCCGTTCACATCCGCGACGTCACGCACACTCAGCGCACGGCCCGGTTCGGCGACCAGAACGATCCCATCGAGCCGCTCGTCGGTTGCGAGCAGTTCACATAGCCCGAGATAGCAGGGGCCCCTCACAACGCCGATACGTAGCTCCTGGGCGGCCCTGGGGGCGCTTGCCGGGCTGGTGAGCGTGCCTCCATCAACAACCGTCAGCTCGGCGGTGCCCGATGGTTCGGTGCTCAAGGTCAGGTTGGCCATGATCTCAGCCGGGTACTCGGCCGGTGCAGCGATGCCGAGCAGGGCCGACATCACCACCGGCTCGGTCGTGACCAAGTCGGTCGCCACCATCGACCGACCAGCCAATGCCAGAGCCGCGGCGATAGTGCTCGTGCCCGACCCGCCACGGGCCCCGACCACAGAGATCCGGGCACCGGTGCAGCGGCCGGTGCAGAACTCGGTGCAGTGGCTGGTGCAGCGGCCGCGGGTGGTGCAGGACTGCACGGTGCAGCCACAACCGGGCACGGGAGAGGCGAGACGGCTTCCCCGACCGTCTCTCCCCTCCCCGAACTTCAGGCCTCGCCAATCACCGGTCATCGGGTGGCCTCAATCTCACAGCGATGACTCGCAGCCAACGACTGGGGGAGGCGTTCGATCAGCCGGGCCCCAAGCGGCGGGAAACACGGCCGGATCGCATAAGCGTCCCCACCGGTAGCGGCCATCGAGAACTCGACCAGGCGAGCTAACGTCCGAACAATCGGGGCGTTACGTGCCGTGCCATGGCCGAGACCGATCGACGTCGACAGTTCCTCGAGGCCGACCTCGATGAAACTCCCCCGGGCATACAAGCGGCGCACCAGCTGGCGGGCTATCCACGTTGCCGACGGCCCGATGATCGGGAGCCAATACGACTCCACATACGAGCTGTCGACGTCATAGCCCAGCTCGTCGATCACCGGGTCGGTTAGTAACACGACAGTCAACGGATCATGATCCGCAATCCACTTGGCGGTATCTGGCAGGCCTGCACGGGCCATGGGAAACTCCTTCACTAGGTTCAGATTGAATATGATTTAGATGATAGGGTCAAGTGCCACTGCCGACTCGGCAGCCGGATCATTGACACGTACACGTCAACCGGGCGGCGTCGCATCACGTCGCTCCCGCAGGGAGCGAGCAGTCTGTGAACCTCGACCGATCTCGGCTACTACCGATTGGTTCGGCAGCGATGTCGGCGTGTCGCCACCGGCCGTCAGTCGTTCTCTCACCGCGTCCATCGACTCAAACGCTCAAGAGAGGCGAGTCGGGATTCGCTGGTTTCTGTCTGACCGCCAGCGACAAACCCCGCCATCCGTGGCTGAAGCTCCTATAGATGTCAAGTGGCGTTTTGGTTGAGCCAGTCGCTGGCGCGATAGGCGAGGTCGATGTTGTAGTCGATGTTTCGTTCGAACCGTGATAGGCGGATGGGGGCAACGTCGAGGGCGTTGGCCATCCTGGTTTGGGTGATGCCGGCTTGGAGGCGTTCTTGGCGGATCTGGTGGCCGGTGGGGATGTCGTTGGGTGGGTTGGTGATGGCGTGGTAGACCTCGCGGGCGACGTAGCGTTTGAGACAGCGCATGATCTCGGGTCGGGTCTTGCCTTGGATGGTTCGGCGGGCGACGTAGGCGCGGGTTCGTGGGTCGTGACGCATTCGGACCAACACGATCGTGTAGAGGGCGTTGTTGGCTCTGCGGTCGCCGCCACGGTTGAGGCAATGGCGGTGGGTCTTGCCTGACGACGCTGGGATGGGGCACGCCGCGCATAGCTTCGCGAACGCTGCTTCGGAGCCGAGACGGTCAGGGTTGTCTCCGGCGGTGACAAGGAGCAGGGCTGCGACGTGGGGGCCGACGCCGAACAGTCCGGCCAGGGCGGGGGCAGCCTCGCCGACAAGGGCTTGCATGCGTTGTTCGAGATCGTTGATCTGGTTGTCGAGGAAAGCGATCTTGCGGGCGAGTTGTTTGAGAGCGAACCGTAGGTGCGACGTGACCGGATCGGTGTCGTCGTCGCGGAACCGGCGGGCGAGTTCGAGCCGACGGGTGAACGAGACTCCCTGGAGATGTTCTCGCAGCTCAGCGGGTGCGGTGATGACCAAAGATTTGAACTGGTTGGTTGCCCGGGTGCGGTCCTTGACCGATCCGCGGCAGGCGATCTCAAGGGGCCTGACGGCCTCAACAGGCCCATCGGAACTCTTGGGTATGCCAGTCGCCCAGCCTGACAACACGGCGCGGGCAGCCGCCTCCGCGTCGATCGGGTCGGACTTTCCTTCGAAGCGGCGGGCCTTGCGGTCTGGGCGGTCGACCTCAATGACAGCGACGCCGGCCGATGTGAGGTGTCGGGCCAGCCCGGCACCCCACGCACCGGCCGATTCCACACCGACCGCGTTGATGGGCCCGAACGCCTCGAGCCACACCAGCAATGCCTCATAGCCGGCCGTGTCAGCCGGAAACGACTCCACACCCAACCTCCTTGCCGCAGTGGAATCAAACGCCGCCGCTACGTGGACGTCTGCATGGGTGTCGACGCCACCCGTGACACTTCGGTGTGGTCCTGTCATGATGATTGTGATCCTTCGGTTCGGTTCCACCGGGACGGAGGGTCACGGACCAGGAGGACAAGACAGCCACGAGTCTGCGGTAACAGGCTCCTGACTTGTTTGAATGGCCGCAGCATCGGGTTCGGGTCTGCCGCGCGTGAAGGGGACATCTGAGATGGCTCGCTCGGTGAGCAGGTCTGGAAGGATGTAGCCATTGCCCAAGCCCTATCCGAAAGAGTTCCGCGACGATGTCGTGAGAGTGAGCGTGTCAACTCGACAAGACGGTGACGCTTGAGCAGGTCGCGAAGGATTTTGGGATCCACGGGATGTCGTTGTCTGGGTGGCTCAAGAAGGCCGATATCGAGGACGGTGCCTGTGGCGCCCGGAACCACGTGCGGGTGTTCCCTCGATCAGTTCGGGATCGGCTATGTCGCCGATGCCAACATTGGAGTGATCCGTCACAGATAGCGGAGGCTGGAGAAGATCTCGTCAAATTCTGCTTCGCTGATCAGCACCTCGAGGAATC
>CAZIEQ010000183.1:0-5330 GCA_964538725.1 uncultured Acidimicrobiia bacterium
CGTCGAACGCCCTAGCCGATGCGATCAGATTCTGAAAGCTGGCCCTCCGCTTCCAGCGAGCGCAACGTTTCGGAATTCATCGGCACCATCGGTGACTGGGCGGCGGCCGGGATGAACGCGTTCACCCTTTCCCTGCAGGGCGGCAATCCCAACGCGGACGACGGAACCGGGCCTACCGACGGCTCCCGGGCGGAAGTTGTATCTGCCTTCCAGGCCGACGGCTCCCTCAGACCGGAGTGGAAAGACCGGCTGCGCAGGGTGCTGGACGAGTCCGACCGGCTCGGTATGGTCGTCATCCTCGACCTGTTCTACAAACACCAGTCGGACGAGTTGCGGGACGAGGCCGCGGTCCTCGACGCCACCGAGGCGGTGCTGGACTTCGTCTGGGGTGAACACGACTACGACAAGGTGGTGTTCGAGGTGGCCAACGAGGTGACCACGTCGGCATCGGGCCCGCCGGGCGGCTACGCACATGCGATCCTCACCATGGGACGGGTCCACGAGGTCTTCGCCCACATGCACTCCTACGCCGCGTCGAGGTACCCGGACAAGACCTTGTACGTGTCGGCGTCGATCGCCGCCGCCTTCTCCCCGTCGTCGGTTCCCAGCTCCTACTTCACCGGCGCCGACTTCATCCTGTGGCACGGGAACAGCATCGACATGGCCGCCCAGCACTCATACATCGATGCGATCCGCCAGCAGACTTCCAATCCGATCGTGTGGAACGAGGACAACAGCGGCGAGCGGGGCCGATGCCCCAACCGCACCACGGCAGCATTCGACACCAAGGGCACACCCACCATCGGACGGGAAGTCAGCTGGGGGTTCCACTGGAAAGGCTGCAACGACTACGGCCGCGGCTATCAGGCCATGCCGGTCAACTGGGGCAACGACAGCGCCGACCCGTTCAAAGCCCAGTTCCTGGACTGGGCCACTGCAATGACTGCGCCCTGAGAGGGTCCAAGCGATCATCGGGCACGGTCCGGAGGCTGGCACCGCCCCGGAAAGCCTGTGCTGGGCGCTAGAGGATTTCGAACCGGTGAGCAACAAGGCCGTGATGCCCACCGCCGATACGACTCCTCACCTGCACCGCTCATCACCAACTGAGGACACGGCACACCGCCCGCGCCAAGAGGTCCCCTGCCCCGTCACCGAGAAGCTCAGCTCAGTAGCCGATGGGCCGATCCTGGAGGTGAGGATATGGGGGTAATCCGTCGCTGGTTTGGTGGACGGTGGGTGGTTGCTGTGGGACTGTGGGTGGTGGTCCCGTCGGGGCCGGAAATGGATGTTCTCATGTCTTGGTCCCCGCTGCTGGTTCGTTCTGTTTCTTCTGGTGGTCGGCTGCGGGTTCGTCTCGGCCACAAGGTCGTTGATGACTATCTCGAGTTTTTGGCTGTCCGGTGTCGACCGAACACAGTGTTGGCGGCGGGCTTCGATCTCAAAGTCTTCTTCACCTTGGTCGGGAAGGATCCGGTGGAGGTGACAACTGCTGATGTGTTGGCGTTTATCACGGCGCAACGATCAGCTGGCGACCCGAAAGTGGTCCGATTCTCCGATGGCGAATCGGGGTTGTCATCGCGGACGATCCAGCGCCGCTTGTCGTCTCTGTCGTCGCTGTTTTCGTATCTGTTGGTGCGCGGTGACGTGACCCGCAACCCGGTGCCGCAAGGTCTATCGACGCGTCGGTCGCGGCGTCGTGGCGGGCGGGGCGTCCCGTTGATCCGCACCCCGAGGACGCTGCCACGCATCGTCGACCCGTCCGAAGTCGACTTGTTGTTGGCAGCGTGTCGCACCCTGCGGGATCGGGGCATGTTCGAAGCAATGGTGCTTGGTGGGTTGCGTCGCTGCGAGGTCCTCGGGCTGCGCTTGGAGGATCTTGACGCCGCCCACCGGCAGATCTTCATTGTTGAGGGCAAGGGCGGCCATCAACGCCAGATCCCGATCTCGAGACGGTGGTTCTCCACTGTTGGTGACTATCTCCGGATCGAACGACCCGCCGAAGCAACCACAGACCGGGTGTTTGTGGTGTTGAAAGGGCAACGCCGCGGACGGCCACTGTCGGATGAGGGCCTCAAACAGGTCTTTGTGTCCGCCCGGCAACGCGCCGGACTGAGACGGATCACTTGCCACCAGCTACGACATACCTGTTTCACCCGACTCCGTGAGGCAGGGATGGAGTTGGAAGCGTTGCAAGCGTTGGCGGGGCACCGCTCGATCGAAACGACCCGTCTTTACGTGCATCTAGCGAATGAGTGGCTTGCAGAGGAATATCACCAAGCTGCCGCTGTCATCGACGCTGACATGTTTGTGGCCGCCGGCGATCGGGCCGGGAAATGACCGCTCTACCAATTCCCATCCCTGTCGCTGCCACTGTCGAATATCAGGGACCGGGTCGGCCAGCGTCGCGTGAGATCGACTGGCCCCGAATCGCACAAACAGCACCGGTATTGGCTGCGACTTGTCAGCGTTACCTCGATCAGCTCTCTTTGTCGTTGCGACCTGCCAGTGTTGTTTCTGCTGATGGGATCTTGCGCCGTTTCGCCGGGTTCCTCACCAGCAATCATCCCGAAATCAACGGTCTCGTCGATGTGAAACGCGTCCATATCGAAGGGTTCAAGCGCTATCTCCCCACCCGACCGGGCAAGAACGGTCGGCCGCCACTATCAGAACAAACAATCCGGATGGCGCTCGGCACCCTGCGCACCTTCTTCGAACGGGTCTCCGAATGGGACTACCCCGACGCCCCAAGACGGGTGTTGATCTTCAACGGGGATCTCCCCACCCCAGACGATCCGCTCCCCAAGTTCCTCTCCGACCCTGACGCAGCCAAGCTGATGCAAGCCGCCGCCGAATCCGACCCCACCAGACGTTTGGTGATCGAGATGCTGGCCCGCACCGGACTTAGAGTCGGCGAGTTTTGTGCATTGACCGCCGACGCTGTGGTGTTGATCAAAGGCCGCCATTGGTTACGGGTTCCGCTGGGGAAACTCCACAACGACCGCTACGTGCCCCTGCATCCCGGACTGGTCGAACTCCTCAATGACTACCAAGCAACCCGTGACGACGACATCGATCGGTTGATTATCTGGAACGGTGGCCCAATGAGCCGGCATCAGATCACTCGCATCCTCAACCGGATCGCCAAGGCGGCTGGGATCGGCCATGTCCATCCCCACCAGCTACGACACACCTTGGCGACCCAAGCCATCAACCGTGGGATGAGCCTCGAAGCCGTCGCCGCCATGCTCGGCCACAAAACCCTCCGCATGACCCTCGTCTACGCCCGGGTTGCTGATCAGACCGTCGCTGACGCCTACGACAAAGTGAGTGACCAGGTCGATGCCCTCTATACCAAACCCAACGGGCTCAGAGCCAACGGGAACGGCTCCGCCGGCATGGCCAGCCTCGCGGCCGAATACCACCACACCATGCTGGGAAACGGCTGGTGCAACCGGCCGCCACAAATCGACTGCCAATTCGAATCGATCTGCGAAACCTGCGCCTACTACAACACCGACCACACGTTCCAGCCGGTTCTCCAAGCTCAGCGTGACCATGCCGACCAACAAGACCAGCACCACCGAGTCGACCTCTTCGAAATGCTCATCGACCGCAACCACAAGGCCGCACCATGACCCCCGATTACCCCCATATCCCGAAATCGTTTGACGCGATTACCCACATATGTGCCGATCCCGGACATGTCCGTGGAAGCGTCGTTCTTGCGCCTATCTGGCGGTCGGGGTAGTCAGGATCCGATGACGAGGATCTGACACCGTAGGCCCGGTGCCGCGGCAAGGCGAGTGTCGGCGGTGAGGAGGGCGCAACCGAGCGCTTCGGCAAGCCCGATATATGCGGCGTCGTAGGGCGTGACGTTGGAGCGCAGTTCGTAGGCACGCGGCATGAACGGCAGTGTGGGATGTCGGGTGATGGCCAGGTCGCTCAGGTCGGTTATCGCGGTGCGGAATCTACGCGCGGTCAAGTCTCCCGCCAGCCACCGCTTCCGCAGCACTGACACGGTTTCCACGTCAACGAGGTCCGGTGCGGCGAGGTCGGCCTCGGCCCGCAACGTTGCACGCGCTGCGGCACCGTCGGCTCCGTCGTCAGCGAGTGCACTGGCGACGATCGAGGCGTCAGCGACGATCACCGGCTGTGTCGGCCCTCGGCGAGGTCGGCTACAGCCTGTTCGAATCCGACTCGGCCACCACGACGCCGGTCGATCCGGTCGAGCACCTCGTCGATGGTGGGCCGCTCTGCGAGGCGCCTGAGTTCGACGACCAGATACTGCTGCAACGACTGTCCCCGGCTCTCAGCCCGTCGCTGCAGCTGAGCGTGAACCTCGACGGGTAGGTCTCTTACGAGCACGTTTGGCATGCTTTCATTATGATATCGCTGAGGGCGGGCTTCAAGCCCCTCGATGCCGACGGGCGGACGGGCGCCCCAACCGAAGCGCGAGGTGCCGATCGGCTCGGTTGAGCCCCCTGGTGGGCGCTACAGGATTTGAACCTGTGACCTCTTCCGCGTCAAGGAAGCGCTCTCCCCCTGAGCTAAGCGCCCGCAGCGGAGATGGTACCGCGGGACCGGCCGGCACCCACCACCGGAGAGCTGGATCCTCGTCTTCAGGTGGAGACGCTCATGCCCGGCGGTCGAGCATCCCCCGCACATAGCACGCCTGGCCGACGTGCTGCAGGCTGTCGCTGATAACCGACACCAGCCGGACTCCCACCGAAACCGGCGGGGTGTAGGAGCGGTCGATTATCCGATCCAACTCACCGGCATCCACCGTCGCCAGATAGGCCAAGGTGCGGTCGGATACTGCGTCGTGGTAGTCGACGAGGATCTGAGGGCCGTCGGGGCGGAGGGCCCCGACCTCCTCGGAGGTATGTCCGTAACCGGTGTTCGACGGGTCGAGGTGCATTCCGAATGCCTCCGCCCAACCCTCCGCGATCCACGCCTGCTCCCCGCCGGCGATCTCCGACACATGATCATCCTGGACTCTGGTCAGATGCCAGATGAGCCAGGCGATCGAGTTGGCCCGGGAATCAGGACGGAACATCAGTTCGTCGCGTTCCAGCCCGTCGACCGATCGATGGACGAGGTCCCGGATGCGACCTACAGCGTTCGACAGCACGTCACCGAGCTGCAACTAAGCCCTCCATTAGCCCACACGACCTCATCATCGCCGTTCCAGGGCCCGTTACGTACACCGATGCTAGAGGCGGCGCCCGGAATTGAACCGGGGGAGAGGGGTTTGCAGACCCGTGCCTAGCCACTCGGCCACGCCGCCGAGACCCACAAGGGCACCCCACAGCCCCCGTCCGAGACGACGC
>CAZIEQ010000184.1:0-5315 GCA_964538725.1 uncultured Acidimicrobiia bacterium
CCAGGCCCGAGAGGGCCTAGGAGAAGGACCCCCATGACCCCCGAAGCTCGCCGCCCCTCACAGCGAGGCCTCTGGATCGCCCTCGCTCTCCTCACCGCCCTGACCGTGCCGCAGCTCCAGGCCCAGGACCTCGACGCCTTGAACGAGGAGCTCCGCGTCGAAACCGCACGGCTCGACTACGCCCTCGAGAAGGTGCAGCGCATCTCGTACTTTGACCGACGGATCAACGCTCACCAACATCGGCACTTGGGTAGACTTCCGGGATAAAATCTGCCGAATGGAAACCGCATCCGCCGCCAAGAATCCATTATCCCGCATCCACTCATCGTTGTAGAGCTTGGACAAGTAAACGTCTCCCCTATCCGGCAGCATCACCACCTGCACGGCGCGCCGTGGGGCCCCCCGCCCCCGGTACGGGCGAGCCCGCCGCACCCTGGCGGTGTTGACGACGACCAGATCGCCCGGACTCAGCAGCTCACCGATCTCCAAGAAGCGATGGTCGGTCATCGTGCGGGTGTCGAGCAGGCGAGCGTCGTGACGCGGCTCGATGGGCTGCTGGGCGATGGCGGCCGCGTCGAGGTGGTAGTCGAACAGTGCCGTTTCCACGTCGGGGAGTAAACCAGTGCTCAGAGGCGGAGGGTTGCCTGCGCAGCGGTTGGGGGTTCAAAACCCAGATGCCGGTAGGCGGCTGCCGTCGCCATCCTGCCTTTGGGAGTCCGTTGCAGCAACCCCTGTTGGAGGAGGAACGGCTCGTATGCGTCTTCGACCGTTTCCGGCTCCTCCCCGACGGCAATGGCGAGAGTGCTCAACCCGACAGGACCTCCGGAGAACTTGGTCACCACCGCGTCGAGTATCGCCCGGTCGACCTTGTCGAGGCCGGCCTCGTCGACTTCAAACATGATCAGGGCGCGCTCTGCCACCGCGGCGTCCACATGCCCGTCGGAGCGCACCGCGGCGTAGTCGCGCACCCGTCGCAGCAGACGGTTCGCTATCCGGGGCGTTCCCCGGCTGCGGGCAGCGATGATCCCGGCACCATCGGAGTCGACGCTGACATCCATGATGCCCGCGGAGCGCCGCACGATGGCCAGCAGGTCGGCGTCGTCGTAATAGTCGAGGCGGGCCACATAGCCGAAGCGGTCACGCAGCGCCGGAGCCACTCTGCCCACCCTCGTGGTCGCCCCCACCAGTGTGAAAGGGGGAAGGTCCAGGCGGATGC
Source organism: uncultured Acidimicrobiia bacterium (assembly GCA_964538725.1). Lineage (GTDB taxonomy): Bacteria > Actinomycetota > Acidimicrobiia > Spongiisociales > JAOTWH01 > CAZIEQ01. Next base: position 1,217 of record CAZIEQ010000184.1, read on the forward strand.
TGCGAGCCGCCGCCCCCTTGCCGACGACGATGTCCAGCTGGTAATCCTCCATGGCCGGGTAGAGCACCTCCTCCACAGCCCTTGGAAGGCGATGCACCTCGTCTATGAACAGCAGGTCGCCGACGTCGAGGTTCGTCAACACTGCGGCCAGATCGCCGGCGCGCTCCAGGGCCGGTCCCGATGTCACGGTGAGGCGAGCGTCCATCTCGTTGGCGACGATGCCGGCCAGCGAAGTCTTCCCAAGCCCCGGAGGTCCCGAGAACAGCAGATGGTCGGCGGGTTCGCCTCGCCCCCGTGCCGCTTCGGTGACTATCGCTATCCGCTCTTTGAGAGATGCCTGACCGATGAACTCGTCGAGCCTACGGGGGCGCAGCCCGAAACGTTGCTCTGCCGCCTGGTCTTCGGGAAGAACGCCACCGGTGAGCACTCCCTCCTCCCTCATTTGGTGCCTCCCAAGGTCTGCAAGGCGGCCCGCAACAACTCTCCGACCTCACCGTCGGATGTGAGGTCCGCAACGGCAACCCGGATCTCGGCCTGCTGATATCCGAGCCCTTGCAGCGCCCGCCGAACTTCGGCCACGGCGCTGCCCGCGGCTGCGGGCACACCTGTGATGTCGAGACGCGTCTGCAGCTCCAACATGAGTCTCTGAGCCGTCTTCTTGCCGACGCCGGGCACCATCTCCAGCGCGGCCGCGTCATCGCCGGCCACTGCACGCCGCAACTCAGCGGGTGTCAACGTCGCGGTGATCGCCAGTGCCAGTTTCGGCCCCACTCCGGACAAGCCGAGAAGAAGACGGAACAGATCCCTCTCCTCCCGACTGAGGAAGCCGTATAGCGAAAGGACGTCCTCGCGTACGTGGAGATGGGTGTGAATCACGATCTCCTCGCCTGCGGGGGGCAGAGCCGCCAGGCCGGCCGGAGTCATGGCGATCTCGTAGCCGAGCCCCGACACATCGATAAGGACGGCTGCGGCTGCCTTCTCGACGAGGAGGCCACGCAGCCTGCCGATCATCGCACCTGCTCCTGGATTCGCTGCATCCGCATACCCTGAGCATGACACAGGGCAACCGCAATGGCATCCGCCACGTCGGCCGGGCCGCCCACGGTCTGCAAGCCGAGACGCCGGCTCACCGCCTTCCGCACCTGCGCCTTGTCTGCCCCGCCATAGCCACAGACGGCGGCTTTCACCTGGGTGGGGGTGTATTCCGCCAGCGGCAACCCCGCCCCGGCTACTGCCAGCATTGCCACCCCCGACGCCCTTCCCACCGCGATCGCGGTTCTCCGGTTGTTGGACGTGAACACCTGCTCGATGGCGGCCTCGGCGATGTCGTTCTCGGCGATGATGGCGCACAGGTCGGTGTGAATCTCCAGCAGGCGTCGCGACATGGTCACTCCGGCGGCGGTGGTGATCACACCGGCCGCCGCCACGCGAGGGCCGCGGGGTGAGTGATCGAGCACCGCGTACCCGGTCTTGGCGAGACCCGGGTCGAGGCCCAAGACGAACATATGTACGGGAGGCTACAGCCGGCCCGCGACTTGCCCAAGGATCCTGCGGTGGGTGGCGACTGCTCAGCCGGCGAGGTCGGCCAGCACCTCGTCGGGAATGTCGAAGTTGGCGTATACGGCCTGGACGTCATCGAGATCCTCGAGGGCGTCGACGAGACGCAGCACCTGCGACGCGCTGCCGCCTGCAACGGGTACCGTCGTGCGGGGAAGGTGAGTCACTTCGGCCGACTCGACAGCAACGCCGGCGTCGCGCAGTGCCGTCTCAACGGTATTCAGATCGCCTGGTGCGGTCACCACCTCCCACTGGTCACCGGAACTCTGCACATCCTCGGCGCCGCCGTCGAGGGCGGCCAACATCACAGTGTCTTCATCCCCGTCCACCAGGATGTATCCCTTCTGATGGAACACGTAGGCCACCGACCCCGGCTCGCCCATGTTGCCCCCGTTGCGAGAGAAGACCGACCTCACGTCGGAGGTGGCCCGGTTGTGGTTGTCGGTGAGGCAATGCACGTAGAGGGCGACTCCGCCCGGGCCGTATCCCTCGTACCACACTTCGGTGTATGCGACTCCTTCGACACCGCCTATCCCCCGCTTGATGGCCCGATCGATGTTGTCGTTGGGGACCGACGCCGCCTTCGCCTTGTCGACGGCTGCGGCCAGCGTCGGGTTGGCAGCCGGGTCGCCGCCACCGGCACGTGCCGCTGCCTCAACAGAACGCACCAGCTTGGCGAACAGCTTGCCCCGCTTGGCATCCTGACGCCCCTTGCGGTGCTTGATGTTGGCCCACTTGGAGTGTCCCGACATCAGCCTCTCCTCTGCTCGACGAGATCCAGCAACATGGTGTGGATGCGACGATCGGCCGTGAGTTCGGGATGAAAGGCCGTCGCCAGCACCCGCCCCTGGCGGACCGCCACTGGATGTCCCTGCGACTCGGCGAGGACCTCCACTTCCGAACCCACCTTGTGGATCCACGGGGCACGTATGTAGACGGCCCGTAGCGGCGTCTCCAAGCCGGCGACGGGCAGATCCTCCTCGAAACTCTCCAACTGGCGGCCGAAGGCGTTGCGCTCCACCACGATGTCGAGAACACCGAGCTGCGGCTGGTGGGGACCGGTGGTTCCGCAGGCGAGGTAGATCATCCCTGCGCAGGTGCCCAACGCCGGCAAACCGGCAACGATGGCGGTGCGCAGCGGCGCGGTCACCCCGTACAGCTCGGCCAGCCGCCCGATGGTGGTGGACTCGCCGCCGGGAATCACCACGGCATCGATGTCCGCAAGGTCGGCGGGCCGCCGCACCTCCACACCTTGCACGTTCAGGTCGCTGAGAGCGCCGATGTGCTCCCTGAAGTCTCCCTGCAACGCGAGGACACCGACCTGCACCGTTTACAGACCCCGGTGCTGCATCAGCTCCTCACTGGGGAGCGTGTCGATGTTGATGCCCACCATCGGTTCGCCGAGGCCGCGCGACACTTTGGCGACGATCTGTGGATCCTCGAAGAATGTGGTGGCCTCGACGACAGCTCGGGCCCTCTCTGCTGGATCACCCGATTTGAAGATCCCCGAACCGACGAAGATGCCGTCACATCCGAGCTGCATCATCAGGGCTGCATCCGCGGGGGTGGCGATGCCACCGGCAGCGAAGTTGACCACGGGAAGCGACCCTGTTTCAGCGATTTCGACGACGAGTGCATAGGGCGCCGCCATCTCCTTGGCGGCCCCCATGAGCTCACCGCCGTCGAGTGTCCCCAGACGGCGCAGCTGGGCGTTCATCAGACGCATGTGGCGCACCGCTTCGACCACATTGCCCGTGCCCGGTTCCCCTTTGGTACGGATCATCGCCGCCCCTTCCCCAATGCGGCGCAACGCCTCACCGAGGTCCCTGGCGCCGCAGACGAACGGGACGGTGAACTTCCACTTGTCGACGTGATTGGCCTCGTCGGCGGGTGTCAGCACCTCGCTCTCGTCGATGTAGTCGACAGCGAGAGATTGCAGTACTTGAGCCTCCACGAAATGACCGATCCTGCACTTCGCCATCACCGGGATACTCACCGTCTCCATGATCTCGACGATCTTGCCGGGATCGGCCATGCGGGCGACACCCCCCTGGGCGCGAATGTCGGCGGGGACGCGCTCCAGCGCCATAACCGCCACCGCCCCTGCTTCTTCAGCTATCCGGGCCTGTTCCCCGTTGGTGACGTCCATGATGACGCCACCCTTGAGCATCTCGGCCAAACCCCGCTTGACCCGATCGGTTCCAAGTTCCATGCCTACCTCCCGCAGCCGAGTTTACCGTTCAGCTCGTTTTCGTCCTCCGCCGCGCCTCCGCGTAGAGCCCGAGGTAGCGCTGCACCACGGCGGCCCTTTCGAAGCGCTCTACGCGCCTCGTCGCCGCGGCGACGAGGCGTCGGCGCCGGCCGTCGTCGACCATGAGATCCGCCACGGCCTCCGCGAAGCCCTCGACATCCCAGCGGGATACCAACACGCCGGTGCCGCCGAGCACAGCGGCGAAAGCAGGAAGTGCTGTGGCGACGACGACGCATCCTGCCGTCATGCCCTACCCGAGCACCACTCCGCAACTCTTCACCGTCGTGTTGG
>CAZIEQ010000185.1:0-5282 GCA_964538725.1 uncultured Acidimicrobiia bacterium
TCCCACGACCGAGGGGATCGGCAGCGCCGTATTCGTGTCGATCCTGAAGGACCGTTGATACGCGGCGGTGCCCGCATCGAGCACATTCCCGGCCAAATCTCCCACGCCAGCCCGGTAACCCGAGACCGTCGACCGCGTCGAGTTCCTTCAGAGCATGGGGGCCGACATCAGCGGCGCAGGTACGGCGACGATCATGGTCGAGGGGGTATCCGACCTGCATCCGTGCGACCACGTCACCGTACCCGACCGTATAGAGGCAGGCACCTTCGCTGTGGCCGCAGCCATCACAGCAGGATCGGTTCGGGTGACGGGATGCCGGCCGGAGCATCTTCGCATGGAGTTGAACAAGCTGCGGGAAGCCGGGTGCAAAGTCGATGCCGGCGACGGCTGGATTCACGTCTTGGGCCCATCGCGTCCCCGCCCGCTGAACTTCGCCACGCTGCCCTACCCAGGGTTTCACACCGACATGCACCCGCAGATGGTTGCGCTGCTCTCCGTTGCCGACGGAACTTCGATAATGACCGAGAACCTCTACGACTCCCGCTTCCGCTACATCGGCGAGCTCAACCGGATGGGAGCCGACATTCACATCGACGGTGGTCACGCGATCGTTCGCGGTGTCGACTCCCTCAGCGGATGCGAGGTCGATGCCTGCGACATCCGGGCGGGGGCGGCGATGGTGACCGCGGCGCTGCGAGCCAGGGGAAGGACCAGCGTGGTCAACGCCAGCCACATCGACCGCGGCTACGACGGTTTCGTCTCCAAGCTAGAGGCGTTGGGGGCGGCGATCACCTGGGAGTAGCCGAAGCACTCGGCGGCACAGGAAACATCGCGAAGGCGTAATCTGGGAGTGGAGGTGACCTGTGCTGCGTGAGGGCATGAAGGTGTCCCAGATGACGAAGAAGGTCGGCCAAGGTGTCCGCACCGGGGTCGTGGCGGCGTTGCGCGGCCGTTCGGCAGAAGTGCGTTGGGACGACGGTCGGTCGAGCATCGTCTCCAGGGAAAGCCTGCAACCGGTCAAGCGCTGAGGGAGTCCTATCCGCCTGTGGCCGGCTGGAGGTTGTGCCGCGTCCCGATACACTGGAAGATACAGGCGCGAGCCGACGTTACCGAAAGACACCCATGACAGTGGATGAGACAACCGCGAGTGCTGGAGTCGACGAGTCGACCGAGATCGACCTCGACCTCTTGCAGACTGCCTTGGAGTACATCCGTCCTGCCCTGCAGGCAGATGGCGGTGATCTCATCCTTCTCGGAGTCGACGGAGGCACCGTGCGGCTGCAAATGGTGGGGGCGTGCGGTGGATGTCCCCTGTCGACGATGACGTTGACGGCCGGTATCGAGAGAATCCTCATGGATCGGGTGCCCGGTGTCACTGCAATCGAGGCTTTCTAGGCCGCCGGCGACGGGTAACTGCGGGACGGCGCCCTATCCCCTTGTAGCCTCGCCCCGATGTCGCGTTCCCAGGATCCACAGGTGTTGGCGGCGGCGGTGCTGCAAGGTGACCGTCGCGCCCTGGCCCGCCTGATAACCCACGTCGAGAACCATCCCGACACGGCCGGGGCAGCTCTGCGCATGCTGTTCCCCGCAACTGGAAGTGCATACGTCGTCGGCCTCACCGGCGCCCCCGGCGCCGGCAAGAGCACTCTCACCGACCAGCTGGTTACCGCCACACGCGCTGGAGGGGATGAAGTCGCCGTACTCGCCGTCGACCCGTCGAGTCCCTTCACCGGCGGAGCCATACTCGGCGACCGCATCCGGATGCAGAACCATGCCGGCGATCCCGGCGTCTACGTCCGGTCGATGGCTTCCCGGGGGGCCCTGGGAGGCATCTCGGCGGCGACCCCGAGGGCAGTGGCTGTGCTCGATGCCGCCGGGTTTCCCACCATCATCGTCGAGACCGTGGGGGTGGGTCAGGCCGAAGTGGAGATCGTCGGCGCGGCGGACACCACGATTGTGGTGGTCAATCCAGGATGGGGGGATGCAATCCAGGCCAGCAAGGCGGGTCTGTTGGAGATCGGGGACGTGTTCGTGGTGAACAAGGCCGACCGTCCCGGAGCGGAGGACACGGTGCGGGATCTGCGCCAGATGCTGGAGCTGGGCCGGCATCTCGACTGGGAGCCCCCCATCGTGTCGACTGTGGCCACCAGAGGCGACGGGGTCGACGAGCTCGTGACGGCCATCGACCGCCATCAGATGTACCAGCAGGACTCGGGGACGTTGCAGAAGCGGCGTCGCCGCCGTCTCGAGGCAGAGCTCGCCGCCGCCGTCCAGCTGAGCCTGCAGCAGCGCTTTCAACGCACCATCGGCGACGCCTGGTACACCGAGGCTGTTGCCGACGTCATCGCCCGCCGTATCGACCCGTGGTCGGCGGCAGAGCGTCTAACTGCAGCCCTAGGGTGATACCAACCCGTCCCAAGGAGCATCGTGAGCGCTGTCTCGTTCACCGCCGAGGGCCCCGTGGCCCGCATCTCCATCAACAATCCACCCGTCAACGCCCTGTCCGCCGACGTGCTGGCCGGCCTCGACGATGCCGCCACCAGAGCAGCCGATCCTTCGATCCGTGCCGTCGTCATCTACAGCGAACCCCATTTCGCCGCCGGTGCCGATATCAAACGGTTCAAGTCGACCATGGATGCAGGCAGCCGCGACGTGTCGGCGGTCGGCGTTTCGGAAGTCAACCGGCATATCGAACAGCTTGCCAAGCCGGTGATCTCCGCCGTGCGCGGGTTTGCCCTGGGAGGCGGCCTCGAGCTTGCCATGAGCGCCGACTTCATCTACCTGGGTGATGACGCCCGGGTGGGCCAGCCGGAGATCCTCCTCGGCATCATCCCCGGCGCCGGGGGAACGCAGCGTCTGTCCCGTCTGGTCGGCTTCCAACGCGCCAAAGAGCTCGTCTACACCGGTCGCCATGTCCCCGCAGACGAGGCCATGGAGATCGGCATCGGGGTGAAGCTGGTGTCATCGGAGGAGCTCCTCGATGTCGCCATGACCGACGCAGCCGAGTGGGCGACGAAGGCGACAGTGGCCGTCGCCGCCGCCAAGAGGGCAATGAACGAAGGGTGGGGCCGCCCGATGGACGATGCCTTGGCATTGGAGAGGGAAGGCTTCGCGGATTCCTTCGCCAGCGATGACGCCAAGGAAGGTGTGGACGCATTCGTCAACAAGCGGTCTGCGGAGTTCACAGGCCGCTGAGGCAGCGGTCCGCAAATGTTCGGCCGACGAGGCGGGGAACGGCGCACCGGTCCCGTCCCCACCCCATCCCGAATTGGGGACCGCCGTCAGCTCGCACCGGCTGCACGCGATAGAGGCGCTGTTGCGGCCGGCGGCGACGCGGCGAATGACCGCCTTCGGTCCTGCATACTGCATACTGGTCACTGATGCTGTACGTCGACCATGCCGCCACCACGCCGCTGCGACCCGAGGCCGCCGACGCCATGGTCCCCTTCGGGACGAAGATATTCGGCAACCCGTCGGGAGTGCATGCGGTTGCTCGCGCCGCCAAGAACGCCGTGGAGGATGCCAGGGAACGTGCCGCCTCCATGATCGGAGCGGATCATCCGCTTGAGGTCGTCTTCACCGGAGGGGGAACGGAGTCCGACAACCTGGCGGTGAAAGGTGCCGCCTTTGCAGGTGACGGCGGCGTCGTCACAACCGCCGTTGAGCATGAAGCCGTGCTGGAGGCGGCTTCTTTCCTGCGGCGCATCGGGAAGCCGGTCACGGTGGTGGGGGTCGGCCGCGATGGTGCCGCCGACCCCGATGAGATTGCCTCGGCAGTCGGCGGATCTACCGCGGTGGTGTCGGTGATGGCCGCCAACAACGAAACGGGTATTCGCCAGCCCGTTGCCAAGGTCGGGCACTTGGTGCGGGAGGCCCGACCCGGGACGGTCCTGCATTGTGACGCCGTCCAGGCCTTCGTGTCCGAACAGGTGTCGGTGGACGACCTGGGAGTGGACCTGATGTCCCTGGCGGCACACAAGTTCGGTGGGCCCAAGGGGGTCGGTCTTCTCTATGTGCGCCGCGGAGTCGACCTGGAGCCGGTCCTTCATGGTGGGGGTCAGGAAATGGGTCGTCGCTCCGGCACCCACAACGTCGCCGCCATCGTCGGCATGGTCGCTGCCATGGAAGCGGCATCGGCCGACAGGGCCAGACTGCGCGGCGATGTGAGGGAGGCTCGGCGCCGGTTTGAAGCCTCGCTGGTGGCGGAGATCCCCGCCGTGCGAATAACAGAAAGGCGCGCCGAACGTTTGCTGCAGCACAGTCATTTCCGCATACCAGGTGTTGCCGCAGAAACGCTGTTGATCAGACTCGACGGGGCAGGCGTAGCCGCTGCTGCAGGCTCTGCGTGCCACAGTGGGGCGGTCACTCCGTCGCACGTGCTCACTGCGATGGGTTGGTCGGAATTGGAAGCTGCCGAGGCGATTCGAGTGAGCTTCGGCTGGACGACGCGCCCCCAGGACGGCGAAACCGTCGCCGCGGCGGTGGCTGCTGCCGCAGAAGATCTGCTGTGAAGGCTCTGGTTGCAATGTCTGGCGGAGTGGACTCTTCGGTGGCGGCAGCTCTCATGCTCGAAGCCGGGCATGAGGTGATCGGTGTGACGTTGAAACAGTGGGAGGAACCGGACGGCTCGCTGCCCCGGGCGGGGTGCTGTACCGTGGCCGACGCCGAGGATGCTCGCCGTGTTGCTGCCCAGCTGGACATCCGCTATTACGTTCTCGACTACGTGGCCGCCTTCGCTGAGGCCGTCGTGGCTCCGTTCGCCGATGCCTACGTAAACGGTCGAACTCCTAATCCATGCGTCGAATGCAACCGCAGGGTGCGGTTCGACGCCTTGCTCGACCGGGTCGGCGACCTGGGATGTGACTTCCTCGTCACCGGACATCACGCCAGGGTGGTAGCCGGCAACGGCCGCTATCGACTGCTGCGAGGCACCGACCGGTCCAAGGATCAGTCATACGTTCTACACATGCTGGGTCAAGATCAACTGGCCCGGGTGCGGCTCCCCGTCGGGGAGCTGACCAAGACCCGAGTGAGGGCTGAGGCGCGACGCTTGGGATTGCGCACCGCCTCCAAGCCCGACTCCCAAGACATCTGCTTCGTCGCCGATGGGGACTACAGGCGGCTGGTGGCACGACTCCGCCCCGAATCGGCTCCCCGGGGGGGCGTGGTCGCCCACCGAGGGCGGGTGGTCTGTGTGCACCGACGCTAGAGCAGGATAGCGATCTGCGAACGCGTTCAACTCTTTTAGCAACCGAAAAGCGCAGTTACACGACACACTCCGT
>CAZIEQ010000186.1:0-5211 GCA_964538725.1 uncultured Acidimicrobiia bacterium
AGCCGCGTCGTCGGGTGGCCGCCCGGCTAAGTCGGTTATGACGAAGGGGGTCAGCTGTCGGAGGCGGTTCGCCGCAAGCCGTTTTCGGTGGTCCTCTTCGACGAGATCGAAAAGGCCCATCCGGACGTGTTCAACACGCTCCTCCAGATTCTCGAGGATGGGCGCCTCACCGACGCCCAGGGGCGCACCGTCGACTTCAAGAACACGGTCATCATCATGACGTCCAACCTGGGGACGGCGGATCTTGGCAAGACCGCCATCGGGTTCGCCCAGTCGGGTGAAGCGGTCACATACGAGAAGATGAAGGAGAAGATCACCGAGGCGCTCAAACAGCATTTTCGGCCCGAGTTTCTCAACAGGATCGATGAGGTGATCGTCTTCCACGAGCTCGTCATGGAAGAGGTGAAAGCCATCGTCGACATGATGCTGGTGCGTATCGCCGAGCAGCTGGAATCCCAGGCCCTCTCCCTGGTGTTGGCCGATAGCGCCAAGGAGCTCCTCGCCACCAGGGGTTACGACCCCCAGCTCGGAGCCAGGCCGCTACGACGCTCCATGCAGCGGCTTCTCGAGGACACCCTTTCCGAGAAGGTGCTCTTCGGTGAGTTCCCTGCCGGTTCCACCATCCTCGTCGACGTATCCGATGATGATCCGGACACGCTGTCTTTCACCTGTGTCGACACCCCCGACGAAGCGCTGATCGAGCTTGCAGGCTCGCAGGAACCCTGATTGGGGCGCTTCGGGCAGATGCCGCCTAGTACTCCCCGGTAGGTCAGCACCTAGACTGGCTCGCGGACCCAAAGGGCCTTTCGGACTGACGCGGAGGAGTGTTTAGCGCATGTTTAGGAAACGGTTCAGCCTCGTCGCGTTGCTGGCAGCATTTGTGCTGGTGGCCGCCGCATGCGGCGACGACGAAGGCGGTGGCACTACTACCACCGCTGCCCCCCAGCAGACGACGACGACAACTGTCGCCGCAACCACCACAACGGCACCGCCGGCAACAACCACCACGACGGTGGCTGTGACGACTCCGACGACTCTGCCCGAGGAGCCGGTGTTGGGGTGCCAGGTGTCGGACGTCGCCGGCATCGACGACAAGAGCTTCAACGAGACTGCCTGGAAAGGCATGGAACAGGCCGAGGCCGAATACGGGATCCAGGTGGAGTTCCTGGAATCCAATGACGCCACCGATTACCGGCCCAACATCGATGCATTCATCGATCAAGGCTGCGACATCATCATCACGGTCGGGTTCCTGCTTGCCGACGACACCGCAGCGGCTGCCAAGGACAACCCCGACCAGAAGTTCTCCATCATCGACTTCCCGGTGGGGCCGTTCCCGCCGTGGCAGCTCGAAGGTGAAGACGCCCCGCCGAGCAACGTGCGCGGCCTGAACTTCAACACCAACGAAGCGGCCTTCCTCGCCGGCTACCTGGCGGCTGGGATGACCCAGACGAGTGTCATCGGTACTTTCGGTGGCATCAACATCCCGCCGGTGACCGTCTTCATGGACGGGTTCATGCGGGGCGCAGCGCAGTACGACTCGGTGCACGGCACCAGCACGACAGTGCTCGGCTGGAACGGCACCGACGGCCTGTTCACCGGCAACTTCGAGAGCAAAGACGATGGACGATCCTTCGCCCAGAACCTGATGGATGAAGGTGCAGACATCATTTTGCCGGTTGCCGGCCCCGTCGGCCTCGGCTCGGGTGCAGCCATCCAGGAGGCCAATGCCGCCGGAGGCAGCGTGATGATGATCGGCGTCGACGCCGACATGTTCTTGTCGGCTCCCGAGCTGGGAGGCATCCTGCTGACGTCGATCATGAAGAACATGGACTCGGCCGTGTTCAACACGATCACCAACGTCATCTTCCTCGACAGTCTCGGCAACGAGTACTTCGGGAGTCTCAACAACGACGGTGTGGGCCTTGCCCCGTTCCACGACTTCGACGGCGCCGTGCCACAGGCGTTGAAGGACGAGCTGACCCAGCTGCGATCCGACATCATCGCCGGCACCGTGGCGACTTCGGGCTAGCACCCGACGGCGAGTGGACCGCGAATCCCCCCGGCAACGGGGGGATTCGCTTGTCTAGGCTGCTGCTGCACCAGGCGAGGGGAAACCGGCGTTGGAGCTGCAGTTGCGGGGGATCACCAAGAGGTTCCCCGGCGTCGTGGCCAACGACGGTGTGGACCTCAGCGTGCGCTCCGGCGAGATCCTCGGTCTCCTCGGCGAGAACGGCGCCGGCAAGACAACGCTGATGAACATCCTCTACGGCCTGTACAAGGCAGACGAAGGATCGATTCTCATCGACGGGGTGGAGCGCTCCTTCTCCGGACCTGGTGATGCCATCGGCGCCGGCATCGGCATGGTGCATCAGCATTTCATGCTGGTTCCGGTGTTCGACGTGACCGAGAACGTTGTCCTCGGGGTGGAACCCACTCGCGGTCCGGGTGTGATCAACATGAAAGAGGCGCGCCGGGAGGTTGCAGAGATCTCGGCACGATATGGCCTTGCCGTCGATCCGGCCGCCGTCATCGAGGATCTGCCGGTCGGCGTCCAGCAACGTGTCGAGATCATCAAGGTCCTTTTCCGCGAGGCCAACGTCCTCGTCTTCGATGAGCCGACGTCGGTGCTCACCCCCCAGGAGGTCGAGGAGTTCTTCATCATCCTTCGCGGCCTGCGCGACGCCGGCAAGGCGATCATCTTCATCACCCACAAGCTGAAAGAGGTCCTCGAGATATCCGACTGCATCAGCGTGCTTCGGCGGGGCCGGGTGGTCGGGGAAGCCGAAGCTGCCAAGGTGACAGAGTCGGAGCTGGCGGAGATGATGGTGGGCCGTCCCGTCGATCTGGTAGTCGACAAAGGCACTGCGAAGCCGGGTCCTCCGGTTCTCGAAGTGTCAGGCCTGGTCGTGTTCGACCAGCGGGATCTGCCGGCGGTCAGAGATGTCAGCTTCACCGTCCACTCGGGTGAGATCGTCGGCATCGCCGGTGTCCAGGGCAACGGGCAGACCGAACTGGTGGAGGCGCTGACAGGGATGGTTCAGCCCGTCGGCGGCAGAATCAGTATCGACGGCCGTGATGTGACCGCTTTCGGTACCCGCGGTACGCACAGGCTGGGCGTCGCTCACGTCCCCGAGGACCGTCAGCGTCGTGGCCTGGTAATGGATTTCACCGTGGCGGAGAACTTGGTGCTCGACAGCTACTACGACCCGCCGTATTCCCGGGGCATCGTCATGGACTGGAGTGCGGCCAACGACAATGCCGACGGGTTGGTGCGCCAGTACGACGTCCGTACACCGAGCATCCACACGCCGGCCTCGAGCCTGTCGGGGGGCAACCAGCAGAAGGTGATCGTCGCCAGGGAGTTCGGCCGTGACGTGAGAGTCATCATCGCCTCCCAGCCCACCCGAGGCCTCGACGTGGGCTCCATCGAGTACATCCACGAGCGCATCGTGCAGCAGCGTGACCAGGGAGCCGCGGTGTTGATAGTGTCCACCGAACTCGATGAGGTCATGGCGCTGGCCGACCGGCTGCTGGTGATCTATGCGGGGGAGCTGGTCGCCGAACTGGATCCCCTGCAGACGTCGAGCGCCGACGTCGGCCTCTACATGGCAGGGTCTTCACTGTGAACGACCGCGCCGCCGCGGAGCCCGGCGGCAACGGCGACGGTTCCTCCAAGCTGTTCCGCGACCTCACCGGCATCGGTGTCAATTGGCGCGACTCCTTGTTGGTGCCGCTGCTGGCAGTGGTCACCGCTCTGGCGGTGGGTGTGGTGGTCATCGCACTCACCGACATCGACGCGCTACGGATGTGGGGTAACGATCCGGGGGGTGCGTTTGACAAGACGTGGGACACGATCTGGGGGGCCTATAAAGCGCTCTTCGTCGGTTCGTTCGGCTCGCTGCGCGCCATCTCAGAGACCCTGGTGGGTGCGGCTCCGCTGATTCTTGCCGGATTGTCGGTGGCGATCGGCTTTCGCGCCGGACTGTTCAACATCGGCACCGAGGGTCAGATGCTCGTCGGCGGTATGTTCGCCCTTTACGTAGGGATCACGGTCCATTTGCCGATCGTCATACATCTCCCGCTGGCGCTGTTGGTGGGCGCCATCGGAGGGGCCATCTGGGGCGGTATTCCAGGGTTGTTGCGGGCACGGACCGGCGCCCACGAAGTCATCACCACGATCATGATGAACTTCATCGCGTTGCGCCTGGTCGACTATTTCCTCAAGACGACCCTGTATCAGGTGCCGGGACGCGACGACCCGGTCTCACAGAATGTCGACGTGTCTGCCCGCCTGCCCCGCCTCTTCGGCTACCTCGATCGCTCCGATGTGAGAGTGTCGGCAGGAATCATCCTCGCCCTGCTGATGGCATACGCCACCTACTGGCTGCTCTTCAGGTCGACACTGGGCTTCGAGTTCCGGGCCGTCGGTTACAACCCCGACGGCGCCCACTACGCCGGGATGAACGTGACGTGGCTCTACATCGGCGTAATGGCGATCGCCGGCGCCATGGGCGGCCTCGCCGGCTCCAACCAGATCCTCGGCGTGCTGTACCGGGGCACTCCCGGGTTTTCGGGAGGCCTCGGGTTCGACGCCATCGCGTTGGCCCTGCTGGGCCGGTCACATCCGGCCGGTGTGGTCGCCGCCGGTCTCCTATTCGGGGCACTGCGGGCGGGGGGTCAGGAGATGCAGGTGGCCACCGACGTCTCCATCGATCTGATATTGGTCATCCAGGCACTCGTCGTCGTGTTCATCGCCGCCCCGGCGCTGATCCGGGCCATCTACCGGGTGAAGACCGGTGAAGGCGCCGAGCAGGTGACCCGAGGCTGGGCGGCGTGACGGCGGCGGCAGCCACCGTCCCACTGCGGACCCCAGCGGAGATCCGCCGTGCCCGCTTCATCGGGGTCAGCTACCTCCTGCTGGCCCTCTTCGTATTGTGGTTCTTCGCAGTCGGCAGCCTGGGTGAGGGAAGCGCCGAGTTCAAGCTGGTGAGGCCCACCGACCGCTTTTCATGGTTTCCCCCTTTGACGATCCCGGCTTCGGGCTTCTCGTTTGTGATCGCAGGAGCCTTCGCTGCTCTTGCCGGTGTTCAGTTCACCCGCGGCTTCAGAAAACTGACGAACGTGGTTTTGGGTATTGCCCTCGTGTTCTTCATTGTCTCCTTCCTCAGCTGGGCGGCGGCAGGGAAGAGCTTCAGCCTGGTGGGGATG
>CAZIEQ010000187.1:0-5162 GCA_964538725.1 uncultured Acidimicrobiia bacterium
CCGCTGCCAGCCCACGTGCGCGAGCGAGTGTCGCAGTGTGCCGATGGAGCCAGGAACCGGCGTGCCTTGGAGACCACCTCCATCTCGGCGGGCGACGCGTCGGGAACCGCCTCGTCTGCACCGTCTCCGTATGCCAGGTTGGCCATCAGCTTGAGGTACCAGTCTTCCGGCCTGTCGAAGGCCATTCCAGGCCCGAAACCGTCGGCCCCGAAGCCGGGCATGCCGAGCTTCTTGGCAACGGCGATCATGAAGGACTCCATGCTGATCGGCATCAGCTCCCCGTCGACCTCGACCTCCTCGGTGAGCGGTACCGCCACCGGCTGGCGCACCTTGGACGTCTTGCTGACGATGTCGGGCGGCGGATGCGGGGTGCCCCAACGCTCCAGGTAGGTGAGGTCGGGCAGCACATAGTCGGCGTACATGGACGTTTCGCCGATAACAACGTCGCAGGAGATGAACAAGGGAACCTTGTCCGGATCCCGCAGCATGTCGATGTTGGTGTGGCCTGCCGGCGACGCCAGCGCCGGCGTCCCCTTGTGCACCATGAGGATCTTTCCTTTGTACGGATACCCGGCGGCGAACGACGGGATGATCTCCTGGTACACGTTGCTGGTGAAGGGGAAGAAGGGCCGTTTCGCCGGATATCCGTCGCGGGCGAACAGCGTCGTCTTCTCATAGGCGACCTTGTCGCGGGCGATGCGGATCCCGAAGGGCTTCAGCGCTCCGGGGTCCATGTCCCCGAAGTTGTATACGCTGCCGTCCTTACCGCCCGACTCATGCCAGTGACCGCCGCCCTTCTGCCAGCCGCCCTTCCAGTCGGCGTTGCCCAGCATGACGTTCAACATGATGATCGCCGTACCCGCGTGGTAGCCGTCTGTGTGCTGTACCGGTCCCCGGTACATTTCGACGACAGCCTTCTTGCCGTGGCAGGTGAGTTCGTTCGCCACCGTCTCGATGAGCCGCTTCGGCACCTGGGTTGTTTCGGCCACCTCATCGAGGGATCTGGATTCGGCTTCCTCCCGGTACAGCATGAGGGCCGACTTGACCGCGACTCCGCCGACGGTGGTGTCGACGAACAAGTCGCCGGTGACCGGGGTCTCCTCATCGTCGGGGTTGACCGCCACCGGGCTGCCGCCGCTCATCACCACCGCCTGGCCGGCTTCGCCGACGCCGGCGTCGGCCGCGTCGAGCAGCGCCGCGCCTCGCCCGATCTCCACCCTGACCAGATGGGTGGCGTTGGTCCAGGTGGTCTCACCGGAGGCCGCAGCCGCCGCCTTGTTGGCATTCGCCAGGTAGGCGGCGTCGTAGCGCTCGTTGGCGAACATCCATCCCGCCATCCCCAGCGCCAGCGCACCATCAGTACCCGGCTTGATGGGCAGCCACCAGTCTGCCTTACCTGCGTCGTGGGACAGACGAGGATCGACAACTGCGGTCTTCAATCCCCGGTCCACCTTGCCGGTCGTCACCTTCTCCGCCATTGGGGTTTTGCCGAAGTTGGCGGTGAAGGCACCGGTGCCCCAGAAGAGCACGAATTCGGTGTTCTCCATGTCCGGCTTGAGATGGTGCGTTTTGCCGCCGCTCATCTCGCCGTAGGCGATGTGATGTGACTGCTCGCAGATCGTGGTGTGGTCGTACTCGTTGATCGACCCGAACCCCGCCTTGGTGAACCAGCCTTTGCCTAGCTCCTTGCGGCCGTGCTCTATGCGGCCCGCCTGGAAGACGAACTGGTTGTTCTTCGGACCGAAGTCGGGATGGTCGGGGTCGATGAGCACGTCGAGATGGGCCGCGTTGGCGGATTTGAACTCGGTGACCGTCATCTCTCCGCTCATCACCTTGCCGACGTCCCCTGCCAGTTTCTTGGACACTTCGGCGTCACGCAGGGCGAACACCTCGTTGAAGCCCGGATAGTCGCGGTCTTCGCCGATGTCGTTGAAGAGCTTCCCGCCGGCAACCACCTCGTCGACGAACTGGTCGAACGGGATGGCCTTCCATTTGTTCGATCCTCTCGGCCCGGCGCGCTTGAGGACCTTGCGCACCCGGTACGGGTCGGCGTATGTCTGGATGCCGGCCTGGCCGGCGGGACACAGCTTCCCGTCGGCGGTGGCGGCGTCGAACGGCGACGTGTCGAAGTCGAGATGCGGCAGGTAGTTCTGCGGGCTGTACGGGTTGCCGGTCAGCTTGGCGAGCACCCCGTCCCACGTCTTCGCCTTGATCTGGCAGGCGACGTGGCACTGCAGGCAGGTGCTGTAGAGCACGTTCTCCGGCGAAGCCAGTATGTAGTCGGAGGCGACCTGGCCGCTGGAAGCGACCGCAGGCCGGCCGAAAACCTGGAACATGGTCGCCGCCGCCCCGGCGCCGCCGACGAGGGCGGAGGTCTTCATGAACTCGCGCCGGGTGAGCCCCCGGCGCGGCTTGGTAGTCGTCATCAGATCTGTCCCTTCACGAGATCATCTCCAGAGTCGTTGATCGGGAGAAGCTTCCATCCAGCCATGAACAGGAGCACAAGGATCGCCACGACGCCCAGCGACGACACCCACTCGATGAGTGAGGGGAAGTACGAGAAGGCGGCGCGGGATGCCGGCAACGCTTCGTCGAGCCCGGCGAGCTGGGGAAACAGGTACGCCGGAATGATCAGGTTGAGCCGCACGGCCAGGATGCCCACAACGACGCTGCCGCCGGCGGCGCCCAGCCACAGCGCCGACTGCCGGGTTGCCCGCAGCGACCCGATGACCAGTGGTAGGACCCAAGCGAGGGAGATCTGGCCGATCCAGAACACGTACCAGTACTCCCCGAATGCGATCTGCCGCCACACCTCGATGTGGTCGGGTATCCCTCCGTACAGGCTGACCAGGATGTCGCTGCCGAACATGATCACGTCTATCGCGACGAAGGCGACAACAAAGCCACGCAGCCCGTCGACGATGCCCGCATAGCTGCTGTCCTTCCTCCCAAACCATGAGTAGAGGAACAGCATCAGCCCGGCACCCGAAAGGAGCGCTGAGACGAGGAATACGATGGGGAAGAGGCCGCTGAACCAGTGCGGCTTGGCGGCGACCACTGCGAACAGGGCGCCGGTGCCTCCGTGGACCCCGACCGCCACCGGAATCCCGACTATGCCGAGGGCCTTCAAAGTGTTCTTGGTGCGTTTGCTGCGCACCGCCTCGCCTGCCTGGTGACCGAGGGCGAGGGCCCGATACAGCCGGTGGCGCCATCCGTCGGATTGGTCACGGAGCCGTGCCAGGTCACTTCTCATCAGCAGGAACAGCTCCCACAGGATGATGACCGTGTACAGGATGTAGAGGAGGGCCTCCCAGGCAAGCACCGAAGACGACTGCCAGGAGAAGAAGACCTTCCAGAACCGCCATGGATGTCCCAGGTCGATCCAAACGAAGCTCATGCCTCCGACCAGGGCGAGGAGCGCCGTGACCAGCGCCATGCGCCCCATCTTCTCGAAGCGCTCCATGCCGAAGACGTAGATGATCGTCGACATGAGGAACGATCCGGCCGAAAGGCCGATGAAGTAAATGTAGAACACCACCCACATGCCCCACGGAACGTTGCTCGTGAGCCCGGTCACCTGCAGTCCTTGAAGGAAGCGGATGATGAGGGCCACCAACCCGCCGGCGGCGAGAACGCCGAGCAGGACCGTTCCGCTCCGCTTCAGAGAAGCGGGGACCCGGATGGTGTCGGTGTGAATCGAAACGCTCATCCCGACCTCCTAGACCAGGTAGTAGACCTTCGGGTTCGTGCCGAGCTCTTCTTTGAGCCGCATGACCCGCTCTGATGCGATCAGCTCGCTGACGAGGCTCTCCTCATCGTTGAGATCGCCGAAATAGGTGGCACCGCCGAGGCACGTTGTGGTGCATGCCGGCAACAGCCCCACCTCCAGCCGGTGCAAGCAGAAATGACATTTCCTCGCGTTGCCCATCGGCGAGGTGTTCGACTCGTCGGGTGACCTTGCCCACTCTTCGCCGTACTCGTAGTTGGGCCGCGTCTCGTATCCCATGATCTCTGGAGCGTCATCGGCGTGAAACTCGCCGAAGTCGAACGAGCGGGCTCCATACGGGCACGCCGTGATGCAGTACCGGCAGCCGATGCACTGGTCGTAGTCGATCTCCACCACACCGTCGGGCCGTTGGAAAGTTGCGCCCACCGGACAGGGAGGAACACATGGTGGATCGTCGCACTGCAGACAGGGCCGGGGAAGGAACTTGGTGCGAACGTTGGGAAACTCGCCGATCTCTTCCACCGTCACCGGCCTGTATACGACTCCCGGCGGCAGGGCGTTCTCGGCTTCGCATGACACCGAACACGCCTTGCAGCCGATGCACTTCTGCAAGTCGATGACCATTCCCCAGCGGCGCTGGTCGACGGGCTTCTGCAGTGCGCGATGCAGCTCCGCCCGCATCCTCTCCAATGCGTTGCCCTCGGCGAAGGCTTCTGGGGCCGGAGCAACCGCTGCCTGGAAGGGGGCTCCCTCGGCGGCTACCGCCGGTGCCGGCAGCATCGTCTCCACCGCGACCGCACCCGCGGCTCCCAGCATGGTGGCGAAGAACCGCCTTCTCCCAACGTCCACGTCCTCGGCATCGGATGCCGACGGGGAACGTGGCTTGACGTCGACCATGAACGCCTCCCGGGTCGGTTTGCCGAATGGTCACCTGATCAAGCCGCCTGCTTCTAGGGCCGAAGGTCTCCCCAGAGGTCCCGAATCCATCAGGGCCAAAGGCCTCTACGCGGTGGGACGTAATGCCCGCACTGAGCTTCGGAGTGGGACTGGACACCCGGTGTTCCGGATGGATGGGGTCACCACCGACCTCTGGCCCTGGCACGGTTCCCCGACATCGGCAATCATTACAGGACCGATCGAGGCCGGTGCCACCATGCGGCAAGGAAGAACTCCGCTGAGGCGGCGAGCGGCGGTGACGCTGACATTCATCTTCGCTTCGGCGCTACTCACCGCCGCCGGGACCTCTCCCGCCGCCGGAGCCCGGGAGCATCACGGGGAGATGCCGGAATGGGTTCCTGTGATCGTCTCCCCGTCATTCGGACCGAGATACGTTCTGCGGATCGAGGTGATGGTGGATGACACGCTGGCGGCTTCCCTCGGAGACGGATGGATGGACGAGGCACAACGCATCGTCGGCGGAGCATCGCCGCTGCTG
>CAZIEQ010000188.1:0-5154 GCA_964538725.1 uncultured Acidimicrobiia bacterium
TCCAGCGGGTTGGCGGGGTCGGCTGCCCACTCCTGGAGCGAGGCGGCGTAGACGGCGACGTCGGTGAAGCCGAGCCGGGTCATGGCGAATGCGTTACCTGACGCGGCGATCCCGCCGCCGCAGTAGGTGATAGTGCGGGCGTTGCGGTCGCCATCATGTATGGCGACAAGTTCGTCCTGCGGGCGGAAGCGGCCCGACTCGTCGAACAGCGCGAAGACGGGGGTGTTGGTGGCGCCGGGGATGTGGCCGGGTCGGCCGTAGAAGGCCTGCTCTCCCCGGTAGTGGCCTTCGGTCAGTGTGTCGATGAGGCAGACGGCGTCGTCGTCGATGGCGGCGAGCACCTCGTCCCGGTCGGCGATCACTTCCGGCCGGGGAGCGGGGGTGAGCCGTCGCGCAGGTCGGGTGGCTGGCTCGGTCGAAAGCGGCCGACCCTCGGCGGTCCACACCTTCAGCCCACCGTCGAGGAGCGCCGCCCGGTCGAATCCGACCCAGCGCAACATCCACCAGACTCGGGCGGCCCACACCGAAAACATCCCGTCGTAGAGCACCACCCGGGAATCGTCGCCGACACCCAATGCGCCCACGGCGGAGCAGAACTGTTCCGGTGTCGGCAGCGCGAACTCAAGCGGGCTGTTGCTGTCACAAAGATCACCAGTGAGATCGGCGAAACCGGCCGACGGAATATGGCCGGTGTCGTAGCGGGCCCGCCCGCTCACACTCCGGAAGCCGCCGTCACCGTCCCCCTCGACCAATACGGTGCAGTCGAGCACCACCAGATCGGGGTCGTCGAGGTGCCGGCTCAGCCAATCAGTCGTCGTGAGCGTGTCCATCATGCGGGTTCTCCTTTCAGGAAAGTGAACTGGCCCATGAGCGAGCAGACTCGATCTTCCCGATGCTCTCCATACGCCGTAAGCGTATGGTGTAAGTTACATGGGCATCGGTGAACTGTCAACGAACGACACCAACCGGTACTTACGCTGTATCTAAGGTGTGGTGGGTTAGGAATCAGATGGCTACACAGCCCGACGCAAGTGCAGCGCCTCGAGTCCCCTTGAGTAGGGAGCGGGTGCTGCGTGCCGCAGTCAAGCTTGCTGATGAAGGCGGCATCGAGTCGGTGAGCATGCGCAGGCTAGGCCAGGAGCTCGGCGTGGAAGCGATGTCGCTCTACAACCACATAGACAACAAAGAGGCCCTCCTGGACGGCATGGTCGAGCTGGTCGTGAGCGAGATCGACCTGTCATCAGGCGGAGCCGACTGGAAATCCGAGGTCCGCAACCAGATCCTCTTGGCCAGGGATTCGATGCTTCGTCACAAGTGGGCGCCGTCCGTCATGGAGACTCGAACCTCGATCGGGCCCGCGGTGATGCGCTATTTCAATGCGCTGCTCGGGCACTGGCGGGCTGGAGGCTTCTCGTACGACCTGGCCCATCACGCCGGGCACACCTTGGGAAGCCGTGCGTTGGGTTTCAGCCAGGAACTGTTCGAACCAGCCGAGGGGGCAGCACCGGCGGAGGACCCCGAGCTGAGGCTCAGACGCATGGCAGATGAGGTCCCGTTCATCATCGAGATGATGGCGGAGATCGCCCACGACGATCCTGGTTCGACGATAGGTTGGTGCGACGACCAGACAGAGTTCGTGTTCGCTCTCGACGTCATCCTCGACGGACTCGAACGGCTGCGGGACGCCGATGCGGACCTGTAGGTTTCACAATCAGAGCCCTCGTAGCTCAGGGGATAGAGCACCGGTTTCCTAAACCGTTTGGGTGGGTTTCGGCTACCAGGACAATCAGGGAAGAAGGTGCTTGTTACCTGGGTTTTTTCTTCGCATCGTCTCGCGTCACTTTGCAGCTTTTCACCCCCGTTGCGGCCCAAATGCGGCCCAAATGCGGCCCAGCGGTCGCCACGCCACTAGTACCCGGCCAAGAACCCGGCGAACGCATGCCGCACCGCGAACGAGTGGAGGTCCGGCGCCAGCACTGCTGGAACCAGGCTGGATTGTGTGGTTGTCATGTCGTTCCTCCCAACTGCCGAGAGGAACCGGCCTGCAGAGAGCACCGCAAGTCAACCGCCTCCGCCCGTGGGCGGAAAGACCGCAGTCCGACGCCGCGTAGCTTGCAGCGGCAACATGGAGCTTGACTGGTACCCCCTGACTGCCGATATAGTGACTTCGAATACTCCCCGCCGTCCGGACCCTTCGGGGTCCGCACTGGCGGGGCTTTCACTTTCGGGAGCATCGATGCCGAAACGGGTGGTGGTCTTTGTCGACTACCAGAACACCTATCGCGCTGCCCGCACCGCCTTCCACGACCACCTCACCGATCCACACTGGGCGGGACAGGTCCACCCGGCAGCGCTCGGTGCCCTCATCACCCGACTC
Organism: uncultured Acidimicrobiia bacterium; assembly: GCA_964538725.1. Classification (GTDB taxonomy): domain Bacteria; phylum Actinomycetota; class Acidimicrobiia; order Spongiisociales; family JAOTWH01; genus CAZIEQ01. The sequence continues at coordinate 2,378 of CAZIEQ010000188.1, forward strand.
GCTGGTGACCCGGACACGGTGTTCGATCAGGTGCGCATGTACCGGGGATTACCGAGTAGCACCAAGGACCCCAAGGGCTACGGCGCTGCCCGCCGCCAGATCGCCGCATGGAACAAGCTCCCGAACGTCCACGTGACCGCACGACCCTTGCGCTATCCCCGGGACTACCCAGCCTCCAAGCCGGAGGAGAAGGGCATCGACGTTCAGATCGCCATCGACTACGTCATGATGGCGGTCCGCGACGAGTACGACGTCGGAGTTCTCATGTCGGGCGACACCGACCTCCTCCCCGCCCTCGGGGAAGTGAGCCGCCTCGGCAACGCCGTCGCTGAAGTAGCGGCGTGGCGACCGCCGACCGGCGATGGACGCCGACTCCGGCTCAAGAACACCCGGCTCCACTGCCACTGGATCGACCAGCAGGCCTACGCCACCATCCAGGACAACACCGACTACACGACACGCTGATCCTTCGCCGTCGACCGCTCTCGGTGGCAACCCACGACCCGGACTCGCAAGCGCGAGGTGCCGATCTAGCGCACCCCGCCCGTAGGCTCGTTCTCGCTCTTGAATGGGTGATCTGGGTCGGGCGTAGGGGCCAGAGTGGGCGGCATGCTGTCGCGGCTTGCCGCGGCGGCGGCCGGCTCGGGGCGGTCTTGTGGTGTGCAGCCGGCACACTCCAGGAGATCGGCGCAATACTCATCGGCGTGGTCACGCATCAGTGAGATGAGCCCGGCAATCCAGGGACTGGATAGCCGGTAATAGGCATTGCGGCCCTCTCTCCGTACCGCGGTGAAGCCACATTGGGTGAGGCCTGCGAGGTGTGTCGAGACTCTCGGCTGGCTGACGGGAAGCTGTTTGACCAACTCGCTCACGTTCTGCTCGCCACGGTCCGAGAGCAGCTCGATGATCCTAAACCGCACTGGATCCGCCAATGCCTGGAAGGCTTTGGCGATGACCGCGGTTCGTTGCGTGATCGGGAGGTCGTTCAACGTGGGTGCCGTCACTGGAACCTCCAACCCCGGACACGGTGCACAACACATGAGAAGTCCATTCGGATCTCCCTATTCATTGATGGGCGGCCTCGACATAAGATGAGCAGGGTAGTTGCGATGTCTAGCAGCTGGATCATGCTCGGCATGAACATATATCTGCATTTCCATATATGATGTGAAGAATGGACAGCCCTGTTGAGGAGGCAGACGTGACCAGCGTAGAGATCGAATACTGCGTGCCCTGCGGTCACCTGAACGCAGCGATCGACACCCAGAAAGCCCTACTGACCGAGTTCGGGCAGCAACTCGACGGGGTACGGCTCAAAACAGGACACGGAGGCGTGTTCAAGGTCCGCGTCGACGGAGAACAAATCTTCGACAAAACCACCGACGGCTACGACATCGACGCCATCAAGGAATCCGTGCGGCACCGGCTCGGCCCCGAACCGCATGGTCGCTAAGACAGCAGCAATCTTCATAGTGGCCGTGCTCGGCGAGCTCGGCGGCGTCTACGCAGTATGGCGATGGCGCCGACTCGAAGCGTCGCTTTGGCTCGTGCCCATCGGCTTGGCGGCACTGTTCGCGTACGCGATCGTCCAGACCTACCAACCCGAGACGAGCTTCGGTCGCATCTACGCCGCCTACGCCGGCTTCTTCCTCATCGGTGCCATGCTGTGGGGCTGGGCACTCGATGGGCTCAGACCAGACCGTTTCGATGTTATCGGAGCGATCCTCGTGATCGCAGGCATCACGACCATTCTCTGGGGCCGCATGCTCTACACCTGAACCGGCCACGCTGTCTCCCAAGGAGCTGGGAGCCCGACTTGCGCGGGACCATGCCGATGCCGCCCACCGAACCGCCGCCGACAGGTCCGAACCGCTCCAATCCGACAAGAGACAAGGCCGCCGACCCCAAATGTGTCGTCTAACTCTGGTTAGACCCCAGTCCACGCTGGCACCCGAAAATGCCGGCCGGCTCCCTACACAGAACGACACCGGCGAGCGCCACCGCAGGTCATCCCAAGCCGCTCCGATCCGGCAATCCCGCACACTTCCGTAAGCCTCCTGCGGCGGTGCGTGCGGCGAGGGCCGCCCCGACGATGGGGGTGCCGGTGATGGCGGCGAGCTGGCCGATGACGGCCATGGCCGCGGTCTTGCCGCTGCCTGCAGGGCCGATAGCGGCGTCGACGGCGTTGCCGGAGCCAGCGAGGCTGCGCACCATGTCACGTTGGCTGTCGGTGAGCTCTGGCTGGCGGCGCAGCCGGTTTTCGACGAGGCGACGCGGCGCCCGCCACCGACCCCCCTCGATGCCGGCCATTGCCTGTTCGAGAACCCGTTGCTCAGTGGCGAGGAGCTCCGTTGTTGTGTAGCGGGGTAGCACCGGGGAAGGGAAGGCAGTGCCGTCACGGTTTCTGATCGATGCTGCCGGTCGCTCACCGACGACCTGTCGACGGCTCGACACTGGGAGCCTCTCCTCCCCAGGACCTCCACCGGATTCGAGGTGGCGACTGGGCAGGATCGGGATCACGTCTCCGTGGGTGAGGAAGGCTCCGGCGAGAGCCTCGATGTCGTCTCGGGTGCCGCCCTCGGGCAGCGCCGACGCGACGTGTTGGATGACTTCCGGTGCGGCGAACGTCGACGCCTGCGCAGTTAGCCCGACGTCAGATGCGTAAGAATAGCTGTCGGGTCTGGTGTGCTGACTTGTCTGCTCTGATCGAGCAGCCGATCAATCTGCTCTCGGGTGAGACCGACTGTGGCGGCCCGTCGCCGCCAGTCGGCTTCCAG
>CAZIEQ010000189.1:0-5148 GCA_964538725.1 uncultured Acidimicrobiia bacterium
CCGCAGCGTTCACACCATGATACACGGCCCCGGTTTCCGCACCACCGGGGGCGACACCCAGCGCGCCCCCCTCATCGGCGGAAAGCACATACGCCCGGGCTGCCTCCTGTGCCGCCAGATCGGCCGCTTCCCGCCGCTCGATCCAGGTGGGAAGGGAAGCGACCAACGCCATCGCCGGCAGCAGGATGAGCCCGGCGGCTACCGCCAGCTCCACTGCGGCCGCCGCGCCGCGGTCGTTCCACCTCACGGCGCGAACGGTTCCTTGACCGCGGTCGCAGTCAGCTCGAACGGTCCCCAGACGGGCGCTGCGGGCAGCATCCCCTCTATCTCGACGTCGGCGCGGGCGATTACCTCGGTGGACGTCTGTGAACACGAGATGGTGACGTGGTCGCCGAGGCGGCCGCCGAGAAGGTCGTCGAGTACGTCTGCGGCCCGGGACAGGCAGGTCTCCGTGGTGGCGTCGGCCCGCGAACCGGCGCGGGCAGCCTCGTCCAGAGCGGACCGCACCACCACCCGTGTGTATACGACAAGCAGCATCTCGACCGACATCAGCAACACGATGAATCCCACTGCCAGCGCGACGAGCACGGTCACGGCGGCAGAGCCTTCGTCCGAAGCCACTCAGATACCGAGCTGACCCCGCACCCAATCCACCACATCCGAGGCGATCTGGGTGAAAGCCACCAACAGACCCATGACCACGGTGACGCCGACCACGACCCATGCCAGGATCGTCGACGTCTCCGCCGCCCCGGCCTCGTCTTCTGTGAGACGTCTCCACACTTCCTGCAGCCTGATACTCAACACGATTCTCCCTTCAGTTCCCGAAGATGAGGCTCGGCAGCGGAGCTGCCACGAACAGCAGCACAACCGGAGCCAGGATGACGACGATGGGTACGACGAGCAGAAGGCGGCGTTTCGCCGCCCGCTCCTTCAACTGCTGACGCCGGGCCCGGCGAAGATCGCGTGACAGGCCCAACAACGCATCGGCCAGGTCCCCGCCGCGTTCACTCGCAGCTGCCAGCACCCGATAGGTGCGGGCCGCTTCGGGCTCGGGCGTGGACTCGGCAGCACGTTCCAAGGCGTCCCGCATCGACCATCCTGACCGGTGGAGCCGGAGAACATCTGCGAACTCGTCGACCACTTCTCCGTTGGCGCGTGCAACGACATGCCGCAGCGCAGTGGAGACTCCTCCCCCGACCCTCGTCCGCAAGGCAAGCAACTGGTTGAGCGTGTACAACTCGACTCGCATACGGACACGACGCTCCGCAACGGCGTGATCAACGCGGCTGCGGGCCGTCACGACTCCGATGGCAGCTCCGAGGAAAGCGAACCCGACTCCGGCTCCGATACCCCCCGCGGCACTACCGAAGAGCCCCAGCCCTGCCGCCAGTCCGGCAGCCCTGGCCACCAGTGACAGACGGTAAGCGTCGACCGCTTCCGCCTCCGGTACCCCCCTATACAGTCCCGACTGTCGCAGCAGGGTGCCGATTCCCACCCGGGGCCGCCCCCAGCGAACGACCCTCCGGCCGATCGCCACTGCCAACGGCCTGAGGAGAACCGCAATGGGACTGTGGGGTCCATCGGGGGAAATCGGGTTGACCGACCTACCCAGGTCGGGCTGATCAGATGCCAGGTAGGGTCGCACCCGCCTCTCCAGCCGTCGTGGCGGTGGCACCAGCATGCGCACCGTGCCTACGGCAAACAGTGCGCTGGCGCCGACCGCAACCAAGGCCGTCGAACTCATGCCAGTCCATCCTTGAACGCAGGCAGGGCCGCTCCTCCGAGCACGCGCGGTTCGGGCTGTTCCCTGCGGATTCGGCGCAGCAGCAACACTCCGCCCGCAGTCCACAGCGCCGCCGCGGAGACGACGACCGCGCCCGCAGGAGACCGGTAGAACTCTCGATACGCGCCGGGGAAAGCCGACAGGATCAGCAGGACGAACCAGGGAGCAGCAGTGACGATGCGTGCTTCCAGCCGTTGCTCGGTGTCGTCGACGCGGATCTCTGCGTCGAGGGCGACGTCTTCGGAGATTTCGTCCACCAGGTCTCGCAACACACTCTGGGTCAGCCGTCCGCCGTGGCGATGGGCCAGGGCGACCACCTCAAACACCTTGTCGGTTGTGGGATCCGCGATCCTCTCCCGGATCAGTTCAAGTGCGGGTACGACCCCCAGCGTGCGCGACTGGATCGGATATCGGGCAATGGCGTTTCGAATCGCCGCAGGACCCGTCTCCACCAGCGAAAGCAACGACTGATGCAGCGTGGCACCTGAGCTGAGGTCTGCCACGACGTCCCGCAGCGCATCGGGCCACGCTTCCGCCAGCGCTCGCATCCGTATGACCCGTCTCCGTTCGTAGAACGCGTGAGGAGCGGCCCCTGCTGCCACCGCCGGCACCGACGCCAGCCACCACGCCCCCAACACAGCTTCAGCTACCAGGAAGGAGAAGGCGGCCAGCACGACGGAGCCGGTTATGAACTGAGCCGGGGTCATCTCCAGACCCGCCTGGGCCAGCCAGACGCGCCACGAGCCGCCGGCCCTCCATCGCCGGCGTGGAGAGCCTGTGACACCGTGCCGCAGCACAAGCAGAGTGACGACGAACATGCCGGTGGCAACGGCGGCGATGAGCCTCATCGCTCCGGGCTCCACTCTCCAGCTAGGACACGGCGCAGGTCTACGCCGGTGGGCAAGGCTCGCTCCAGCCGACACACGAGATCGTCGGGTGGGAGCGCTCCCGTCCATATCAGCGGGGCGCCTAGGGCGGACCGTTCGAAGATCGGCTCGGTGGTGAAACCTTCAGACGTGGCCGGAGCCACGGCGTCGATCTGCACCACCTGACGTCGCAAGCCCGACCTGGTGTCGCTGCTATCCCGCTCCAGGTGGGCGACCACGTCGATGGCGGCGGAGAAGACCCTCCTAACGGCAGGCTCCGGTACGTTCTCCCCGGCCATGATGGCCGCATTGGTAAGGGCGGTTAGCGCATCTGCAGCCGAGTTGGCATGAACCGTACAGGCGAATCCGCAACCGGCATTTACCGCCCGGGTTAGCTCGAACGCCTCAGCTCCGCGGACTTCTCCTACACAGATCAGGTCGGGGCGCTGTGCGAGGACGACTTTGACCAGATCCCGCAGTGTGTAGCGCCTCGAACCGCCGAGAGTCGGAGGCGTCGCCTCGTAGAAGCTCCCATGGACGAGCGGTACCTGAAGCTCGCGCACTTCTTCGCAGACGCGCACACATCGGTCGGGCGGCACAGCCCGCAGCCATGCGGACAGCAGGGTCGTCTTCCCTGCCCCCGGAGGACCGCTGAACAGGACCGTTCCACCGGCTCTCGCCAAAGTCCACAGGAAGCCGACGGCGGCGGCGGTCAGCGTTGCCCGGTCCACCAGTTCAGGCAGGTCGAAGGCCCTCACAACATACCTGCGGATGGTGGCAGACAGGTGGTCCGACACCGGTGGAACGACGGCGGTGAGACGCGCCGTGCCGCCCAAGATGCGCCCTTGTTCTATCGGGTTGGCCGAATCGAGACGCCGGTTCGTGTCGGCGAGGAACCGGTCGACCACCTGTCGGTTCTCCTCCTCCGTTGTGGGCTCCCCGAGCGCTTGCAGCCGTCCCCCCGCTTCGAGGAATGTGATCCGGTCCCCTTCGATGAAGATCTCTTCTACATCGGCGCGTGCCAACAGTTCGGTGAGAGGCCCGAAGTGGACGACGGAGCGCACCAGACGCTCGGCCAGCTCATCGGGGTCGGCGAGTGTGCGGTAGGCCCCGCCACGGGCCAGCTTCTGATATTCGTCGACGAGCTGCACCACGGCGCGCCGCACCGGCTCGGCATCACCGGCCGGATCGAGGTTCAGATCTTCGATGCGTTCGGCGGCACGACGCCGCAAGAGGTCGTAGGCAGACAACGTCAAACGGTGCTCCTCACCCGCAACGGGTCGCTTTCGACGCGCCGTGCCAAGGAGTCGACGGCCCGCACAAACGGTCCTCTCCTGCGCACCTCACCGTCCCACGAATGGCGCGCCATGCGGCGGTCTGTGGGAATCCAGGTCACGGAGGCCGGTCGGAACGCGGTTACCAGCTCGGTGACCACCTCGCCGCGTTGATACAGGCTGCGCGGAGCATGGTTCATCACCACGTGAAGGCGGGCACCGACGATGCCCCGCACGTCGGCTACCCAGCCGGCCACCCTCCGCACACCGACCGGGCTGGGGAGGGCACATATGACGACGGAGTCGGCTTCACCGGCGGCGACACGTGCGGCGTCGAATCTGCCTCGCAGGCCAGGCCCCCATCCCTGCTCGGCGACGAAGCCGGTGTTGACGACGAGGTGAACAACCTGTTCGGAGAGGACTGTCACCAGGTCGGAGAGGTGCTCGGCCGGTGCCAGCTCCCAGTCCCTGGGCCGTGGTATCCCGGCGAGAACGGCCACGCCGCTGCGATGGGCTTGCAGGGAGAAATCGGCCTCGCCACGGGCGTGCAGCAGCGTGTCGACCGCGCTGAGAAGGTTGGGTGAAGGCTCCAATCCGAGGCGTTGAGCCACCGCGGGTGACACCGTGTCGAAGTCGGCAATGATCGTTGCGAGATGGCGCCGCGCCCACCGTGCAGCCAGGTGCACTGCCACCTCGGTGGCGCCGCCAAAACCGGTGACAACGGTGAGGCGCCCGCCGTAGCGCCGTGGTGTGGCGGGATCTTCCGGACCGGCGACGTCAGCCCCCGCGGCGGCACGCACCACGGTTTCCAGGATGCGCTCGGGGTCGTCGTGGGCGGAGGCGACCGCATCGACGTTCATATCGATCAGTCTCTTGCGGCCTGCGTCTCCTTCCAGGGGGGCGAAGACACCCACGATCCGCCGTCCGATCCGCTGCAGCCGCTGCACCAGCCGCGGGGTGAGGAACGACGCTACGTCGTCGGCGACGAGCACCACGCTTCCCTGTTCCAAAGCGTCTGCCTGGGTGAGCACCGTTCCGACGAGGCGCACACCGCCGTGATCGACGACGAACTCTTTGAACAGGCCTGCCCACGATCGTTGTGAGATCCCCACCGAGATGGTCGGCAGGCTCACTGAACGGCCTCGGATGGTGCCGGCCACACTGGCGCGGTGACCGGGCCGGCTCCGTTGGCCCTGACCAGGTGAACCCTGCCGGCGGCGAG